>CAVKNR010000277.1:0-2184 GCA_963657575.1 Sodaliphilus sp. | reverse complement strand
TTTTTGAGGCCGGTCTGGAAGAAGCTGTTCAAAAACGCATGGCGCAGCACGCGCGTGTCCTCGTTGCCGTCGGTGTTGAGGTAGCGCTCGAGCACGATGCGGTCTTCGGTGAGGGTGCCGGTCTTGTCGCAGCACAGGACGTCCATGGCGCCCAGGTTTTGGATCGCCGGCAGTTCCTTGACGATAACCTGGCGACGGGCGAGGTCCTTGGCGCCCTGCGACAGGCTCGTGATCACGATGACGGGAAGCATCTGCGGCGTGATGCCCACGGCCACGCTCGTGGCGAACAGCAGCGCGTCGATGACGTTGCCCTTGGTGGCGGCGTTGATGGCAAAGACGGCCGGCGCCATAACGAGCATGAGGCGTACGAGCAACATGGAGACGCTCGAGACGCCGCGGTCAAACGCGCTCTTCTCGCCGCGACCGTTGAGCATCTTGGCGATGCCACCCAGGTAAGTATCCGAGCCGGTGGCAACGACAAGCGCCATGGCGGTGCCGTTTTGCACGGAGGTGCCGGTAAAGACGATGTTCTTGCAGGCAGAGAGTGGCAGCGCGGAGCCGTCGGCACCCTCGACGACGGTGATGGCAGTGGTCTTCTCGACGGCCTCGCTCTCGCCGGTGAGCGCGGACTCAATCACAAACAGATCGCGCGCGGTGATGACGCGGGCATCGGCCGGCACCATATCTCCGGCAGAGAGGCGGATCACATCACCGGGGACGAGCTCGTCGAAGGGGATCTCGACGCGCTCACCGTCGCGCAGGGCGGTGCAAGTGTTGGAGACCAGGTCCTTGAGGGCCTCGGCCGCATTGCCGCTGCGGGCTTCCTGGATAAACTTCATGCCGCCCGATACCAGCAGCATGATGCCGATGACGATGACCGTGGAGGGGTCGCGCTGCGGCTCGGGTGCGGCGAGCACGTCGATGTAGAGCGAGACCAGTGCGAGCGCGGCGAGGATGCCGGCGAAGGGATCGATGAACGCGTCGGCGATGCGGCGGGCGAGCGTTTTGGTCGTTGCCTCGATGGTGTTGGGGCCGACGGCGTTCAGGCGCTCAGTTGCCTGCTCGACGGTGAGGCCGTTTGCCGTGGCGTCAAGCAGTACGAGGGCGTCCTCGGCACTATGGGTGGCGGCGAATATGGTGTTCTTGGACAGGCCGGTATGAGCGGCAGGGCGCGCCGTGCGGCGGCGCTTGGAGATGGCTTCGAGTACCGTGACGGTTTTGAGCATCAGCATAGGGTCCTCCTTGTTGAGGGGAGTTAGCGTACGTGTCGTATTTGCTTCAAAAAACCTAGATGTCGCTCACGTCAAGCTCTTGAGCCCACAAAGGGTGCAGCGCGCCTTTGCGGTGGTTTTGGCGATCTGCCGGTGGCGTTTATGCGTGTGCGGAGTCCTCGCGGCGTGCCGAGGGCGACATGCAGGTTTTTCGACTAGGACTGCCTTCCATGGCACACCTCCTAAAGGCTGAGCGCAGCGCGCTTTGGGTATCTCGTACCCCTTTTTAATCCGCCCGTATTCTTGATGAGGGGGTTTGACATGTCAACCCCATTGTTCGGAAAACCATTCCCCCTGACAAAGCCTTTACAGAATGCCGTGGCCCCAAAGCGCGCCCGCATCGACGCTTCGCCTGCGCTAAACTGGAAGGCACGTACGCGATTACGAGAGGAGCCCGCATGGAGGCTTACAAGCAAGAGTTCATCAAGTTTATGGTTGAGTCCGACGTTCTTAAGTTCGGCAGCTTTACGCTCAAGAGCGGCCGCCAGTCCCCGTTCTTTATGAACGCCGGCGCTTACGTGACGGGCTATCAGCTCAAGAAGCTGGGCGAGTATTACGCCCAAGCCATCCACGATAACTTCGGCGACGACTTTGATGTGCTGTTTGGACCGGCCTACAAGGGCATTCCGCTGGCCGTCGTGACCGCAATTGCCTACCACGAGCTGTACGGCAAGGAGGTCAAGTACTGCTGCGACCGCAAGGAGGCCAAGGACCACGGTGCCGATAAGGGCAACCTGCTGGGTTATGAGCCCAAGGACGGCGACCGTGTGGTCATGGTCGAGGACGTCACCACCAGCGGCAAGTCCATCGACGAGACCTATCCTAAGGTCAAGGCTGCTGCCGATGTCGAGATCAAGGGCCTGATCGTGTCCCTCAACCGCATGGAGGTCGGCAAGGGCGGTGTGACCACCGC
>CAVKNR010000276.1:0-2192 GCA_963657575.1 Sodaliphilus sp. | reverse complement strand
AGAGCAGGATCTTGTGGCCGAGGCCGACGCGCATCTTGGCGCTCGAGACGTTGCCGTTGATGACAGCGCCGATGAAGCCGGTCAGGATGTCCATGACCATGAATGCGCACGCGATGGCGATTGCCCAGACCTGAGGCTCGGTCAGCTGGATGGGGATATTGGACATGCGAACCTCCCCTAGCCGTTGCTCACGATAGTCCAGGCGCTGTCAGAACCGAAGGCGCCCGGCTCCAGCGTGTTTCCGTCAATCAGCGACTCGTAGACGCTTCCGTACTTGGTGACGCGGTCGCCCTTGGCGTATGACTTGCCGCTGACCCACTCGGGAACGTTCTCGCCGCCGGCCGTGGACGCCACGACCTTCGCCCAGTGCTGGGGGTCGGAAGCGGGATCCGCCGCAGTCGCCGTGTGTCCGGAGATGGCCTTGTAGAGCGCGCCCTGCCAGAGCACGCGGTCGCCCTGCGCGTAGACGTGGCCGCACATGTAGAGCGGATAGAGCGCCGGAACCTTCAACGCATCATCGTCGGACAGGGCGGCCGCCTGGATCTGGGCGAGCATGAGGGCAGCGTCCTGGGGCGTTCCGGCATCGGGAGCGAGAGTCCACACCTGCCAGATAGCGGCGTCATGCTCCTCGTAGGAGAGCACCGTGTGGTAACCGGCGCCGGGGTTGGGTTCCGCCGCCTCGCGAATCGGCAGGCCGGAGCCGTCCGTGGTCAGGTAGACAGATCCAGATACAAATTGTCCGTAAAACATTTTTCTCCTTAATGGTTGATTCTTTCCCAAAGCTCCGAAGCCGTATCGGGCTCAGATCCGATACGGGGTGCATGCGTCTGCAGGCACTTGTACAGGTCGCCTCCATATGCCACGCGCGCGCCAGCGGCATACGAGGCCTCACCCACATACCACGGCCGGATGAGCTGGGGTACCTTCAGCGCATCCACATCACCGAGAGTCTCGGCGGACATGGCAGCAAGCCGCACCGCGTCATCGCGCACCCCGTCTGGCACGACACTCCATACTTGGTAGATGGAACCGCCCCGCTGCTCATACGCCATGTCCGCCTTGAAACCCTCGGGGACCTCAGGCTCATCAGACGCGAGAATCGGGAGACCCCTCCCGTCTGTCGCCAGGCGCACTGCGGGCCCGACAAGGGTCCCGATCAATGCCATTTAGACTCCTTTCTCTCGACCTCTCGTGGCAGAAATCCCACGCGCGTATCCTCTCCTTGAGAGCCCACGCGTCTGGGATTTACGGGATTGGAGACCATGATGAAAGTTGCAGAGGCCGCCTCGAGGTACATGGACGATAAGCGCGGCAGGCTGCGCGCCTGCACCCTGGCCGGATACGAGAGCGCGCTAGCGCTGCACGTCCTACCTCGCTGGGGCGAGCTGGAACTCGAGGCGATAACGCCCGAGGGCGTACAGGGCTGGATTGATTCGTTTGATCTGCCGGGGGCCGCCGAAAAGGCATACAAGACCCTGCGGCAGGTTATCCGCTGGGCCATCCGCCGTCTCGGCGTGCGGATGTACGACCCCACCGCCGCCGGTGTCGAGCTACCGCACAAGCCGGCGCACCGACCACGCACGATGGAGGCGAGCCAGGTCCGCGCCTACCTCCGCGCGCTGTGGGGACACGAGTGCGAGGCGGTCGCGATCTGCTCGGTGACCCTCGGGCTGCGGCGCGGCGAGGCGTGCGGCCTCAAGTGGTCGGACATCGACCTGCGCACCGGCGAGGTCCGCATCCGCCGTTCGAGGCAAGTCGTGCGCGGCAATGAGGTCGTCGAGGCGCCGAAGACCGAACGCTCCGCGCGATCCTGCTGGCTCCCCCGCTTCGCCGTCAACCGCCTGCGCGCGCTGCGAAAAGGCCGCTCGGGCTGGCTGTGCGAACTGTCGCCCGACGCCATTGCGCGGCACATCAAATCCGCATGTCGCCAAGCCGGAGCCGCCTGGACCTCGATGACGGAATGCCGTCACACGTGGGCGACGCTCGCCGTGGAGGCAGGCGTGGGTATTGAGACCGTGGCCATGATGCTGGGACACACCGATATCGGCACGGCATACGAGCACTACATCGTGCCGAGGCCGCGCATCTGCAAGGACGCACAAAGGGTGGTGGAGCGGTTGATACTCGGCGGGTAGGAATTCTGTATCCCCGGTTTCCGTTGATTGCGGCATTACCAATCTGCCGACTACTGT
>CAVKNR010000275.1:0-2197 GCA_963657575.1 Sodaliphilus sp. | reverse complement strand
TGCAGGAAACGGTTGAGCTCAAGCCCCGCGGCCATGAGTTTTGGGGCTGCTGCCCGTTTCATGGCGAAAAGACCCCCTCGTTTCACATTATCCCTGCTACGCAGGTGTGGCACTGCTTTGGCTGCGGCGAGGGCGGCGACGTCTTTACCTATATCATGAAGCGCGAGAACCTGAGCTTTCCCGAGTCGATCCGCTATTTGGCCGACCGTGCGGGCATTGAACTGCACGATACCGGCGCCTATCGCGAGCGCGGCACCAAGCGTGCCCGCATCTATGACCTGTGCGCTGAGACGGCTCAGTTCTACCACACCATGCTTATGCGCGGTAAGGACAGCCGTCCGCGCGAGTACTTCGCCAGCCGCGGTATGGGCGGCGACGTCTGCCGACGCTACTGCCTGGGCTTTGCGCCGGGTCGCAACGCGCTGGTGTCGCATCTGTCGCAGGCGGGCTTTACCCCGCAGGAGATGATTGACGCCAACGTGGCCGTGAGCCGTGGGCGCGGGCAGCTCGCGGACCGTTTTTACGACCGCGTGATGTTTCCCATCTTTGATGAGCAGGGTCACAATATCGCCTTTGGCGGGCGCATCATGGGCGATGGTCAGCCCAAGTACCTCAACACCGCCGAGACGAGCGTGTTTCATAAAAAGCGAAACCTCTACGGCTTTAACTGGGCCAAGGAGTTTATCGTTGCTCAGGATACCGCCATCGTGGTGGAGGGCTATACCGATTGCATCGCCTGCTGGGAGGCGGGGATCAAAAATGTCGTCGCCACGCTGGGCACAGCACTCACGGAGCATCATGTAAAGACGCTTACCCGTTTTGCCAAGCGCATTGTATATATGTTTGATGGCGACGCCGCCGGTCAAAAGGCTGCCCGACGCGCGATTCAGTTTATCGAGCAGGATTCGATGGACCTTCGTTGCGTGGTGCTTCCCGACGGCAACGACCCCATGGAGTTCATCGCGGCGCATGGCGGCCAGGAACTTCAGGCGCGCATTGACGCGGCCGAGCCCCTCATGGACTTTGTCTATCGTTCGCTGCAGAAGTCGAGCGACATTACCACGCCGGGCGGTCGCGCCAAAGCGCTCGAGGACGCGCTGACGCTCATCTGCCCGCTGCGTGACAGTTATATGATCGACACGTACTTTATCCAGATTGCCGACCTGTTGGGTTTGGACCTGGAGACCGTGCGCGCGAGTTCGGGCCGCGTGTTTCGCGATGTCGCCAAGCGTGAGGATGCCGAGCGCCGGCGTGAGCAGAACTACGAGCGTCAACGCGCGCAAGCTGAGCGCGCGGGCGGTTCGCAGGGACGAAGCTCGGGCGGCGGTGCGGCCGGTGCGCGCAGTGCCGGTCGCGGCGCCTGGGCCGCGGGTGCGACGCCGCCGGTATCCTCACCGGTCGAGGAGGACCCGTACGACTACGTTCCGCTTGATGCCTATGGGGCCGCGCCGGTGGAGGTCGACGAGGATTTGCCGCCAATCGATGTGCCAGCGGGGATGGAAAGCGCTGCGCCCGTTGCCGATAATTCAAGCGCGGCGGCAGCTCCGTCGATGCCGATTGTTTTGACCGATCTGGAGCGGAAATCCCTGGCGGGGGAGCGCGAGCTGCTGACGATGCTCACCAGCTACCCCGATCTGTTCCGCACGTATGCCGATCGCATTTGTTCTATCGAGTGGGTCGACCCGCGTCATGAGTCCATTGCGTGGGCCGTGCTGGCAACGCCGCCGGGAACCGATCCAGCTGCCTGCATGGATGCGGCGCGCGCGGTGTGTCCCGAGGCGGCCTCCCTTGTCAGCGCCGGGCGCATCTCGGCAACGAGTAAGCACCCGACCGAGACGAACATCGTCTTTATGCTCGATACGCTCGAGCTCTACACCATCAAACGTCGCATGCGAGCCGCGCAGGCCAAGTTGCGTCAGGACCGTTCACTCGACGATGAGGCCCGTCGGGTGCTGACGATGCAGGCGGTGCAGGATTCTCAGCGCCAGCGCGAGCTCCAACAGTCGATCGGTGGCGTGGCCGACCCATTCCGTTTGATCGGTTTGGAGACTGCAGGTGCCGATCAGGCCTAGATGTTGTGGCCAACCAGCGTATTCTCGCCTATATCCTGTCTTTATTTTGGGTATAGACGTCAATGTGTGTGCTAAAGTATTGAGTCCTGTGGACTACGAAGGGAGAATCTGTGCCAAAAAAGACT
>CAVKNR010000274.1:0-2200 GCA_963657575.1 Sodaliphilus sp. | reverse complement strand
CGAGACGCACCGGCGCCAGGTCGCGATCGGGGATAAAGGCCATCCAGGCACCCAGTAGCAGCGAGAACACGCGGGTGTCGGTGCCGTAGTACACGCGGCTGGGGTCGGCGGCAGGGTTGTAAAGCACCATCATGGCGAGGGCAGATACCGCGGCAAGGCCCAGAACCACGCGGCGCGTGTTGGGCTTGCTCACATGCATGGATACCATGGCAAACAGCAGTGGCGGCCAAATCAGGTAGAACTGTTCCTCGATGGCAAGCGACCAAAAGTGTGTGAGCGGCGAGGGGTCGCCCAGAGCATTGAAGTACGAGACATTTTGGGCAATATGCCACCAGTTGTTGAAGAACAGCAGCGACGGCAGGATGTCGGGGCGCATCTTGGTGAGCATCACGTGGTTAAAGATGGTGCACAGCGCGCAGGTCACGAACACTACCGTTACCACGGCGGGGACCAGGCGACGGATGCGGCGAATCCAGAAGCTCTTAAGGTCGATGCGGCCGGTCTTAGCGACTTCGTTGAGCAGCAAGCGCGTGATCAGATAACCCGAAAGCACAAAGAAGATCGTGACGCCGAGCAGGCCGCCCTGAGCCCACGTGAGGTTGAGGTGATAGAGCACCACCGCGACGACGGCGAGCGTACGCAGACCGTCGAGCGCAGGAATGTAGCGGGACTTGGGACGAGCGGGCGTCTGTTCTTTTGCAGCGCTGTTGGTGCGGGCGTCCTTGTTGGTGGGCGTTCGATGCGGGACCGGGCCGCGTCGTGGCTCGCCGGTGCGGCGGTCGGCGCGCGGGCGTTCGTGCGGCGCCTGGTTATCGGGCGCGCGGCGCGGGCCGCGTGGGCTCGATTGCGGGAATTGTTCCATAAAACATCATCCAATGACGAGAATAATCAGCACATATTCATTGTAGCTGCCTGCTCCTGTGAATGCTTGCTGCTGGCGCAACCTCAAGGGCGCGTTCACATCAAAGTGAACTAAAGTTATAGAGGTGCGAAGGCGCGCAATCGACGGTCGACGGTGGGCGCAAGGTCCGCAGACGAGGAGGTTTCCATGGCAGACAACGGCATTGTTGCGGTGTTCGGCAGCATGAACATGGACCTTTCGGTGGCGTGCGAGCGCATGCCGCGCGCGGGCGAGACCGTCGGTGGCAGCGGTTTTATCACCAACGCCGGTGGCAAGGGCGCTAACCAGGCCGTCGCCGCCGCGCGCATGGGTGCGCGCACGTGCATGATTGGCGCGGTCGGGCGCGATGCGTTTGGCGATGCGCTCGTGGCGGGGCTTCAGGATGCCGGCGTGGGCGTTGAGTTTGTGGCGCGTCGCGATGACGTGGAGACGGAGACGGCGACCATCATTCGCTGCGAGAGCGACAACCGCATCGTGCTGTCGCCGGGCGCCAACCACGCGCTTGCGGGCGAGGACGTGGCCTGCGCCCTGCGTTGTCTGGTGGCCGATGAGCTCGACGGCGACGCCAGCGAGATCGCCCCAGCTGCCGGAAGCGTCTTTATCGCCCAGGGCGAATGTGACCTTGCAGCGACGGCCGAGGCACTTGTTTGCGCTCACGAGCTGGGGTTCTATACGGTCTTTAATCCAGCGCCTGCCTGCGAGCTGCCTGCGGAGATCTGGCCTGCGGTCGACCTGGTCTGTCCCAACGAGACCGAATGCCAGGTGCTGACGGGCATCTTGCCCGCGGATGATGCGAGCTGCGTCGCGGCGCTCAATGCCCTGCTCGCCAAGGGTGCCGGCGCCGCGGTCATCACGCTGGGCGGCGCCGGCTCGGTTACGCTCGGCGATGGCGGTGAGCTGCTGTGCATGCCGGCACTTTCGAACACGGTAGTCGATACCACGGCCGCCGGCGATACGTTTATCGGCGCGTTGGCGGCGGCTCGCCTAGAGGGCTTGCCACTCTTTGAGTGCATGGCCACGGGTGCTCGCGCCTCGGCAGTGACGGTGTCGCGCCTGGGCGCTCAGCAGTCGATTCCCACGCGAGCCGAAGTTGAGCGCGTGTTTGATTTAGACGATTTAGTACAAGACGGAGAAGCGGAGTAGAACAATGGCAACCAAGAAGCTGATCCTTGATCTGGATATGGGTGTGGACGATGCGATGGCGCTTGCCTATGCCATCGCGAGCCCCGAGGTGGAGCTGGTGGGCATCACCACGTGCTTTGGCAACGTGCGCGTCGAGCAATCGGCGCACAACTGCCT
>CAVKNR010000273.1:0-2202 GCA_963657575.1 Sodaliphilus sp. | reverse complement strand
CTCCCAACGTACTTTACGTTGGGAGCGGCTGCTCGACGCGTCATCAGCCACTTTTTCCTCAAGTTCTCCGAACTCAACGGAATAGAGTCTGCGGTCCACTTGGCACGGCGCGGCGGTGCCAAAAAAGCAAAAGACAGCGTACTCGTCAGCTCTCTTGAACTGGTTGCCGCGGGCAACCCCGTTCTTGTTTATGGTGATTGAAACCGTCTGGATACCGGTCGCGTTGGGAAAAACGCTCTCTAAAAGAAGCTCAAGCCTTGCGTACTCCTTCTCGTCGATCGTCACGATGAGTACGGAATCGTTGGGGTTGAGCAGCTGCTTGGCGAGCTTGAGGCGGCGCTCCATGAAGGCAAGCCACTTGGAGTGGCGATAGGCGTCGGAGCCGTCGACGTAATCGTTGTTGTATTTCCAGTCGCGGGCGCCAGTGTTATAGGGTGGGTCAATATATATGCAGTCCACTTTGCCTGCATAGGCAAAGGCCAAGGTTTCAAGAGCATGGTAGTTTTCGCCGTTAATGACTACTTGATAGGGCTTATCGCCAGCGCGCTCGACACGCCCAGTCTCTTTGAGGCCAGCATAAATCGGCTGGTCATATTCAGCAACAGGCACGACATCGTCGACAGCAACGGAGCGGGGCTCACATTCGTTTTCGTCATATGAGGGCGATTGATATGGCTTTAGATCAGCAACCCCCCCCCGAACGGCATTTACCAACCATAGCAGTTGGGAGCTAGAGTCCTCTTTTTTACCACGCTCGGGAAGCACCTGTACGACATCGCCCTCCATGATAGGTTTGCCATAAAGGCGAAGTCGCTCTGGACGGTTGTGTTCAAATACAAGCCCAAACTGGCGCTGCGCAGCAAAGGCGCGGATGTCGGCAGCGAGCTGACGATCGCCCAGCTTGACAGCGCGATCAACAAGGTTCTGAACGACCGCTTGCGCCGTCTGAGACATCACTTCTCCCCCTTGCACTTCTCGTCAATCCATTCGCGCAGGACTTTAGCCACCGTCTTATCCTGGCGCGCGGCATAGGACTTAAGAGCCCGCTTATCCTCGCGGGTTATCGAGAGCGTGAACTTATCTAGCTCCCTTTCGGCATGAACAGCCTGATCTTCCTCCATGATCGCCCCTCCGAATTGACCTGTTCTACGTTCCTTAATTGACCGAAATCATTTTACTTCAGAATACGTAATTACGTAATTACGTATGACAATTTGAGCCATGCATCACTCAATCACTAGTCAGTATTCGTTGACGAATCGTTGGGGATAACGAATATATCGAGGTAGACAGTCGTTTTTTCCGTCTGTGAGTACCAGCAAATCGATACTCAAAACGTCGTGAGTACATTTTGAGTACCAGTCCGAGCGGCCTCTTGCGGGCGGACGCGATCTGCCGGTCAGCATTAATTGAAATAAATTGATGGCGTTACTTCGGTAATTGAAAACACTTTAAAAAATACCAGCAAACAATAATCCCAGCTAAACAGCTTGAGAGATTGCGTGGCTGGTTTGCATGTACCACATACACCACAATGCACAAGCATCCATGGCACGCAAATAAAAAACGAGGGAGGCCGCATCCGACCTCCCTCGCAAAGAGCTATTTACTATTCCCATTCGATCGTCGCGGGCGGCTTGGACGTGATGTCGTAGCACACGCGGTTGGCGCCGGGGACCTCGGCCACGATACGGCCGGAAATGCGGGCCAGCACGTCGTAGGGCAGCTTGGCCCAGTCGGCGGTCATGGCATCGCTGGACTCGACGGCGCGCAGGATGATCGGGCGCTGATAGGTGCGCTCGTCGCCCATGACGCCCACGGACTTAATGTCGGGCAGAACCGCAAAGTACTGCCAGCAGCTGTGCTCGGAGTTGCGCTCGCCGGTCTGCTCAAACAGACGCTGGTTGTAGGCGTCGAGCTCCTCGCGCACGATAGCGTCGGCGTTCTTGAGAATCTCGAGCTTCTCCTTGTCGACCGCGCCGATGATGCGGATGGCCAGACCCGGGCCCGGGAAAGGCTGGCGGAACACGATATGACCCGGCAGGCCGAGCGCCAGACCAAGTGCGCGGACCTCGTCCTTAAAGAAGTGATCGAGCGGCTCGATGAGGTCGAAGTGCACGCCCTCGGGGAACGGGATTAGGTTGTGATGGCTCTTGATGGTGGCCGTCTTGCCGCCCGTCTTGCGAGCGCCGGACTCGATGA
>CAVKNR010000272.1:0-2208 GCA_963657575.1 Sodaliphilus sp. | reverse complement strand
ACTTCAATCTCAACGACTATCTGTTCTTTGAATTCGATTTTGCCGACCGACCGCCCGTTGCAGCCACGTTCTCGTTCGCCCCTCAGACGCAAATCGATATGATCAACGGCCTCACGCGTGGGCGAGGTGAGCTCGCACACACCGATGCAGGATGGACCTGGACCGTTGACGTGCGCGACCTTGAAGCCGCCGCCTCATTTTGCATGGCCCACGCCATGGACGGCATGAGGCCCGTGGCCCCCAAATCGCTCAAACAGGCGTGGAACCACCTCATTGAAAGGACGGTGCACGAGCATGCCCGTGCGTAAACTCACCAGCGAGCAGAGGCTCTCGCGCGCCATCGACATCATGGAGGCCCTCTACGCCGCCGGCGAGAGCGGCATGACACGAACCGAGATTTGCAGTCGATTTGACATCACGGGGGTGTCGCTCGACGAGATTCTCGAGATCGTCTCGACGCTCGCGGACCGAGAATCGGGCGCGCGCATCATCTGCAAATGCCGCGGCGAGCGTGTGGTCCTCACCGGTGACGCCGGTCGTGTGCTACCGCTGCGCCTGAGTGCCGCCGAGGGCGCTGTGCTCAACCACGAACTTGAATCGTTGGGGATCGATCCCCAGGCGGCAGCTCGGATTCGACATGCCCTTCTACCCGAAGAGCTTGGCTATAACCAGCGCGTCTTTGACACCGTCAACCACGGGTCGCACTGGCAGCAGCTGAGCTGCGCCATTCAGGACGGCGTTCGCTGCCGCATCTCGTATCGCTCGATGGACGATGCACGGCCACGCGATCGTCTGGTCGACCCCTTGCGCATTACGGCAAACGGCGACCAAACATACCTGATTGCCTGGGACATCGCGGTCGATGAGCAGCGCACCTATCGCATGGATAAAATCGAGGGACTCGCCTTGACGGAAGACTCCGTCGTGTCTCACGCACCGGACGTCGCATCCCTCCACGATTCCCTTGCCCGGACGCAGCGCAGCGCAAAGCTCCTGATGCCATTCGATATGGCGGAACATCTGGACTGGGCCGGCATCACCCTAATCGAGCGCAGCGGGGCAGACACGGCAACGGTAACCGTGCATTACGGCTCCGAGCGTTGGCTGCTGAGCCAGATAATCGCAGCGGGCGGAGCCATCCGCATCTTGGATGACCCCACCCTGTCAGAGCGTCTGTGCGATATGGCAAAATCCCTCGCCTGTCCGCTTTAGCGGCACCGCTCGTGGCGTGCGCGCCACAGCTGTAGATAGTGCCCGATTTGTGCCGACTCGATGCGCTGATAGGAACTCGTGGGCAGCGACGTTAAGAATTTCTTGCCGTAGCCCTTCGTCACCAGGCGCGGGTCGGCCAAGATGAGTACGCCACAATCGGTCGATGAGCGAATGAGGCGACCGGCTGCCTGCTTGACCTCGAGCACGGCCTCGGGCAGCGAATAGCGCGCCCAAGCGCGGTCTTCCCGCAGATTGCGCTCGCATGAGAGCGGGTCTGTGGGGCTCGAGAACGGCAGCTTGGGGATGATGACGCAGCGCAGCGTCTCGCCGCTGGCATCAAACCCTTCCCAAAAGGCCTTAAGTGCAAAGAGCGACGAGGTCGGTTCGTTGATAAAGCGATCGCGCAAACGACGAGGAGACGAGTTGCGCTGCTGGCAGTTGAGTTCCAGACCCGCACGAGCCATCTTGGGCTCGACGCGAGCGTACAGCTCCTCCATGTCACGCCTGTTGGTGAACAGCGTAAGCACCGAGCCGCCCATGGCAAGATGAGCGTCGACCAGCACACGCTCGAGCGCCGAAAGATAGCCTTCACGGTCGCGCGGATCGGGGATATCGCCCGCAACGACTACAGCCATATTCGAATCGAAGTCGTAGCTCGAATCCAAGTGCAGCGACGATGATGTCGAGGCACCGATGCGATCGAGGCCGACGGCGTGGTTAAAGTGCTCAAAGCTCTTTGAAACCGTCATGGTCGCCGATGCAAAGATAGCCGTGTGGACCTCGGGCAGCCACTCGGTTGCCAAGGCCTCGCCAATATCGATGCGCTCCGCAGTCATCGACTCGCCGCCGGCACGCAGCCTGCGATTGACTTGCAACGAGTACACGTAGTGTTCGTCGGTACCGTCAATGATGAGCTTGAGGTTCTCGGCCAGCTCATGCAGGCGGCGCGAGATATCACCCAGGTCGACAACAACCTCGGGCTTGTCGGCGGCGACG
>CAVKNR010000271.1:0-2227 GCA_963657575.1 Sodaliphilus sp. | reverse complement strand
TGCGGCGTGGTGGGCTTTAAGCCCACGTATGGCGCCGTGAGCCGTTACGGCGTGGTTGCCTTTGGCTCGTCGCTCGACCAGGTGGGCCCCTTCGGCCGCACGGTCGAGGATGTCGCGCTAGCCATGAACGCGCTTACCGGCGCGGGCCACGATCCGTACGACTGCACCAGCCAGGATTGCGCCGTCGACTTTACCGAGCATCTCAACGACAGCATCGAGGGCAAGCGCGTGGGCATTATCCCCGCGTTTATGGAGGCCGAGGGCCTGACGCCCGAGGTCAAGGCCGCTGTTCAGCGCGCCGCCCAGGAGCTGCAGAACCAGGGCGCCGAACTGGTCGAGGTCGACCTGCCGCACCTGGACGCCGCCATCGCCGCCTACTACGTCATCGGCCCGGCCGAGGCGTTCTCCAACCTGGCCCGTTTCGACGGCATTCGCTACGGCTATCAGGAGGAGGGCTGCGCCAACCTGTCCGACCAGAGCTCGCTTTCGCGCGCCTACGGCTTTGGCGCCGAGGCCAAGCGCCGCCAGATGCTCGGCGCCTACCTGCTGAGCTCGGGCGTGTACGACAAGTACTACTACGCTGCGCAAAAGGCCCGCACGCTCATCACGCAGGACTACGACGCCGCGTATGCCAAGGTGGACACCATCCTCATGCCCGCCTCGCCGCGCACGGCCTTTAAGTTTGGCGAGATCAGCGACCCCACGCAGATGTACCTCTCCGATCTGTACACCATTTCGCTCAACATTTGCGGCAACGGTGGCATCTCGGTGCCGCTGGGCTTGGGCGAGGACAGCAAGCTGCCCGTTTCTGCCCAGCTGGTGGGTCCGGCCTTTAAGGACCGTCAGCTGCTCACGTTTGCCCGCGCCCTGGAGCGCGGCTTTGCCGATGCCGCCACGGGTGCGCCAGCGCTTTCTGTTGCGCCCGATTTTGCCGGGAAGGGAGGCGAGCTGTAATGAAGGAGCTTTCCGAGGTCCTGCAGGATTGGGAGGCCGTGATCGGCCTGGAGATCCATACCGAGCTCACCGCACTCGATACCAAGATGTTCTGCAACTGCAAGCTCAGCCACGATGACGAGCCCAACGCCAACGTGTGCCCGGTGTGCCTGGGCCTGCCCGGCGCCCTGCCGGTGCCCAACAAGCGCGCCATCGAGAGCATCGTCAAGGCCGGTCTCGCCACCAACTGCGAGATCCAGCGCCACTCGATGTTCTACCGCAAGCACTACTTCTATCCCGATATGGCCAAGAACTTCCAGACCACGCAGGGTCCGGTCGCCTTTGCCATGTACGGTCACCTGGACCTGGACGTGACCGGTCGCGGTGCCGCCGAGCGCCCCGACTGCGCGTTTGGCGAGGCCGAGGCCCAGAGCCTGGCGAGCGCCTCGGCCAACGCCGAGGGCCTGTCCACGTCCATGACGTCGACCATGCGCGAGGGCAACCAGCGCGCCGGCCATCTGGCCAGCTACGACGCGTCCAACCTGCAGATGCCCGAGCGCCGCGAGGACGGTTCCTACACGGTGCCCATCCGCATCCTGCGCATCCACATGGAGGAGGACGCCGCCAAGATGGTGCACGTGGGCGGTGCCGAGGGCCGCATTACAGCCGCGGCCGAGTCGCTCGTCGACTACAACCGCTGCGGCACGCCGCTGATTGAGCTCGTCACCGAGCCCGACCTGCGCACGCCTGAGGAGGCTCGCCTGTTTATGGAGAAGCTCCGTCGCATTTTTGTGACGCTGGGCATTTCGGACTGCTCCATGGAGAAGGGCTCCATGCGCTGCGACGGCAACGTGTCGCTGCGCCGCCGCGGCGAGACCAAGCTGGGCACCAAGACCGAGCTTAAGAACCTCAACTCGTTTAAGAGCCTGCATGACGGCCTTGCCTACGAGATTTGCCGTCAGGCCGAGGTGCTCGAGGAGGGCGGAATCATCTATCAGGAGACCCGCCACTGGGAGCCCAGCCGCAAGCGCACCGTGGTCATGCGTGTCAAGGAGACGGCCGACGACTATCGTCTGTTCCCCGACCCCGATTTGGCGCCGTTCGATCTGGACGATGAGTTCATCGACCGTTGCCGAGGCGAGATCCCCGAGCTGCCCGATGCCAAGCGTGCCCGTTTTGAGACCGACTTTGGCATTAAGGCGGCCGATGCCGAGCAGATTGCCGGCGACCCCGAGTTTGCCGAGTTCTTTGAGGCCGCCGCTGCCGGTATGGCTGGCAAGGAGGCCCAGACGGT
>CAVKNR010000270.1:0-2230 GCA_963657575.1 Sodaliphilus sp. | reverse complement strand
CCTGACCAACCGCGCCACGCATACCGCCGTGGGCACCCGCGGGCGCGTGCCGATCGGCAAGACCGATTGCGTCGCGTGCGGCCAGTGCATCACGCATTGCCCGACGGGCGCGCTGCGCGAGCGCGACGACACCGAGACCGTGTTTGACGCGCTCGCTAATCCCGACAAGATCGTGTTGGTGCAGATCGCGCCGGCCGTGCGTAGTGCTTGGGGCGAGGAGCTCGGCATTCCGCGCGAGGAGGCAACCGTCGAGCGTCTGGCTTGCGCGCTGCGCCGCGTGGGCTTTGAGTACGTGTTCGATACCGATTTCTCGGCCGACCTCACCATTATGGAGGAGGGCTCCGAGTTGCTCGAGCGCCTGGGCGCCGCCGCTAAGGGTGAGGGCGACAGCCGCGGCTGGCCCATGTTTACGAGCTGCTGCCCGGGCTGGGTGCGCTTTGTGAAGGCACGTTACCCCGAGTTTGTCGACAGCCTGTCCACGTCAAAGTCGCCGCAGCAGATGTTCGGCGCTATCGCCAAGACCTACTACGCCAAGGTGCTGGGCGTGGAGCCCGAGCGTCTGTTCGTGGTGTCCGTTATGCCGTGCACGGCCAAGAAGGCCGAGTGTGCGCTGCCGAGCATGATGGGCGGGGGCGGCGCGCCCGACGTGGACGTTGCGCTGACGGTGCGCGAGATGGTGCGCATGATCCGCGCGAGCCACGTGAGCGTTGACACGCTGGTCGAGGAGCCGCTCGATACGCCGTTGGGCCTTGGCACGGGCGCGGGTGTGATCTTTGGCGCCACGGGCGGCGTGATGGAGGCCGCCGTGCGCTCGGCATATTACCTGGTGACGGGCAAAAACCCGGATGCCGACTTCTTCACTGACGTGCGCGGACTCGAGGGCTGGAAGGAGGCCGTGGCCGATATCGACGGTACCAAGGTGCGCGTCGCCGTGGCGCACGGGCTGGGCAACGCCGCCCGTCTGCTCGACGCGATTCGCGACGGCCGTGTGAGCTATGACTTCGTCGAGGTCATGGCGTGCCCGGGCGGCTGCGTCGGTGGCGGCGGTCAGCCCATCCACGACGGCTGCGAGCTGGCGGCCGAGCGCGGCCAGGTGCTGTGGGGCCTGGATGCCGCTGCGGTCATTCGCTTCTCGCACGAGAACCCCGATGTTCAGGCGTGCTACCGCGAGTTTTTGGGCGCGCCGCTCTCGCCGCTGGCCGAGGAGTTGCTGCATACCGACCATCACGCCTGGTCGATGCCCAACGAGGGGGCGTGCTAGCCATGCGTGCGTTTGATGTTGAGATGACGCGCCGGGGATTTGCCTCGGCGCTTGCTGCGGGCGCGTTGTCACTCGCGCTTGCTGGTTGTGGTGGTGGAGCTGCGGGGGCCGGGTCTGCTGCGGGGTCGGCTGCCGGGTCTGCCGCTGACGGTGCCGCTGCCGGGCCGGTTGAGGTACACGTCGCCTCGCTCAAGGGTCCGACGTCGATCGGTCTGGTGCAGTTTATGGACCAGGCGGCCGACGGTGCCACGGACAACGAGTTCGACTTTGCGATCAGCGCCGCAGCCGACGAGATCGTGCCCAAGGTGATTCAGGGCGATGTCGATATCGCCCTGGTGCCCGCCAACGTGGCGAGCGTGCTCTACAACAAGACCGAGGGCGCGGTGCAGGTCATCGACATCAACACGCTCGGCGTGCTGAACGTGGTGACGGGTAACGCGGACGTTGCCTCGTTTGGCAATCTGGCGGGTCGTACCGTCTACATGACGGGCAAGGGCACCACGCCGGAGTACGTCATGAACTACCTGCTGGAGCGCGCGGGCCTAACCGGCCGGGTGGCGCTTGAGTTTAAGAGCGAGCCCACCGAGGCGCTGTCGGCGTTGCTTGCCGATCCGTCTGCCGTGGGCGTGCTGCCCGAGCCGTTCAAGACCGCTGCCATCGCAAAGAGCGAAGGCAAGCTGTCGGCTCCGGTAAGTCTGACCGATGTGTGGGATGAGCTGGCAGGTGACACGGGTTCGCGCCTGCTGACGGGCGTGACCGTGGTGCGCCGTGCCTTTGCCGAGGAGCATTCCGAGGCCGTGGCGGAATTCTTGCGCTGCCATGAGGCGAGCGTAAAAGCCGTCAATGCAGCGCCGGCAGATTGGGCACAGGCCGTGGTCGATGCGGGTATCGTCGATAACGCCGCGATTGCCGAAAAGGCGATTCCCGGGTGCATGCTCGTGTGCCAGACGGGGAAGGATATGAAGGCGG
>CAVKNR010000269.1:0-2232 GCA_963657575.1 Sodaliphilus sp. | reverse complement strand
CGCAATGCGGGCACATGTGATGGGCGCAACGGCTAAAGAGCAGACGCAGGCTATTGTTAAGCTCGGTCATGGTGCCAAAGGTCGAGCGCACGCCCGGTACGCTGGGGCGCTGATGCAATGCGAGTGCCGCCGGCACATGCAGCACCTCGTCCACCTGGGCGTGTTCGGCCTGCGTCAGACGACGACGGGTATAGGTGCTGAGCGCCTCCAGGTAACGGCGCGAGCCCTCGGCATAAAGAACTCCCAGCGCCAGCGAACTCTTGCCCGAACCCGATACGCCGGCAATGCCCACAAGCCTTCCCAGCGGAATATCAATATCGATGTCCTTAAGGTTATGAACGCGCGCGCCGCGCACCTCGATAGCCTGCGGGCTCATCTTCTGTTCCGTCACCTTTATCACCCTACTCATGCCATAAAACTCGATCGCGAATGTACGCGCCCAGCATGGGCACGGTAAACCGGACGAGGCCGTATCCGGCAGCCTCGATGACGCGCTCGCGAATCAGGCTTGCACGATATTTACTCGCCCAGCTCTGGGTGCGATCGCAACGCTCAATGATATCCGCCATACGCGTCGTTTTACCCTCGTCAACCGCCATGGCCTCGATAAAGAGGCGTTGCGGACTGCGCAATCCATAATACAGGGGCGCGTCGACCGCTTCGTAGAACTCGAAGACGGCATCCGCATGGCCATCCTCGACATCGCACCTTTCAATGACCCGCGAGTCACGCCGGACAGCAGATCGCCACATGTAATAACCAACGAGCTGAACCATATAGGGATGCCCCATGCTCTTGTGTGCCGCAAGGTCCGCCGTCTCCGCATCAACGCAAAGACCAGCGCCTTTGACCGTCTGGATATATGAATCGCGCACTTTGGGCAAAGAAATCGCCCCCAGCGTACGCTGCTGGGCGCGGCGCAGAAACGTTACGCTCGGCTCTTCGAGCAAGTCATCAACCATACTGGGCAAGCCGGCAAAAACCAGCGCAAGACCGCGCTGGTCGCTATCGGGCAAGCCCGTAGCATCCTGGTCTCCGAGCACCTGCTGATAGAGAACGGCCAGCGCCGCCAGTTCCTCGATAGACGCAGATTGGGCCTCGTCAATCGCAAACAGTAAGCCCTTTCCCGGCCCGAGCTTCTTGAGGCGCTCGTTGACCAGCCCGCGCAACGTCTCGCCCTTTGCTCGCGCCACCTCGACCGACATCCGGCCAAACGACGGACCGAACTCCATTGACGTCACAACCGGCCTATTCGAGCGAAGGGCATCGGCCAGGCGGTCGCATAGGCCAAGCGAGGCGGAATCGGAGACAACCGCCCATCCGCGCTCGCTAGCTAAACGCTGCAGCTCCCGCAAGAGAACCGTTTTGCCACAGCCACGGTTTCCCGTAATGAGCATGAGCCTGCCCGGCGCTCCAGCGCCGTTATCGAGCCCTTCCTCGAAATCTTCGATGACCGACTCGCGGCCGATGAGTATCGGAGGCCGCTTGCCAGCCGTGGGCTTAAAGGGATTTGGATTCATGTCGGCCTCCTCGGATTGGCAAACCCTGGTAATAGTTATACCAACTTGTACCGAGTTACACCAATAGTATGTGACAAAGGGGCTGCCCCTTTGTCACATGTGGCCGAAAAACTCGGCGTCTGCTGTTCGCCAGGGGCGGAAGGTGGTGGGATCGACCTTTACGTGGGCTGCCTCGGGGACGTCGTACCACTTGACAGTGTAGCCAGCGCCGTGAGAGCAAAAGACCGAATCGGGCGTGTTGGGCAGATCGGCCTCGGGCTCATAGGTGGCCGTCTCGATGACGCGCTCGGCATCATGGCAAGCCGCATAGCCGGCAAACTCTAGGTACAGATGTCCGCGACCACTCGTGTAGGCAGCTACCTCCAGGGCATAGTCCTGCACCTCGGATGCCGGCACGCGACCCACAAGATTCGCCCGGTCTCCCGCCATCGTCGGCGGCTCGTACTCGGCACCCATGCGCGTGGCATCCGAGAGCGCCCGGCCCACACACTCCCCCGGCACCTCGAGCTCAAAGCGATACCACGGCTCCAGCAGCACCGCAGCATCCGCCTCACGCGCCTGCATGAGCCCCTGGCGAATCGCGCGATACGTGGCTTGGCGAAAATCGCCGCCCTCGGTGTGTTTGGCATGCGCACGGCCGCCCGTGAGCGTAATGCGCACATCGGTGATGGGCGAGCCGGTCAGCACGCCCAGGTGGTCGCGCTCCATGGCG
>CAVKNR010000268.1:0-2236 GCA_963657575.1 Sodaliphilus sp. | reverse complement strand
GGGAAGAACACGCCCGCCGCCAGCGGAATGCCGATGCCGTTGTAGAACAGCGCCCAGAACAGGTCCTGCTTGATGTTGCGGATCGTGGCGCGCGAAAGCTCGATGGCGCGGGCGACGTCCATGAGGTCGCTGCGCATGAGTACCACGTCGGCGCCCTCCTTGGCGATGTCGGCGCCGGTGCCGATGGCAAGGCCCACGTCGGCGCGCGCCAGGGCGGGGGAGTCGTTGATGCCGTCGCCCACCATGGCAACCATGCTGCCCGCATCCTGCAGCTCGCGCACGTGGCGTTCCTTGTCGGCGGGGAGGACGTCGGCGATGACCTGCTTGCTGTTCAGTCCCACGCGGCGGGCGATGGCCTCGGCCGTCACGCGGTTGTCGCCGGTGAGCATGCGCACGTCGACGCCAAGCGAGCGCAGTGCGGCGATGGCCCCGGCGCTCGTCTCCTTGACCTCGTCAGCCACGGCAATGGTGCCGGCAAGCTCGCCGTTCTTGGCAAAGAACAGCGGCGTCTTGCCCTCGGCGGCAAATTGTTCGGCAAGACCCGCGGGCACGGTAACGCCCAGCTCGTCCATCAGGCGTACGTTGCCGGCTGCAATGGCGTTTTGCCCTTCGCGCGCCGTAACGCCTCGTCCGGGCACGGCCGCAAAGTCCTCGACCATGCGCGCGACGATCCCGCGTGTCTCGCACTCGGCCATAATCGCCTCGGCCAGCGGGTGCTCGCTTGATCGCTCCAGTGCGGCGGCCAGCTTGAGCAGCGCCTTTTCGCTCATGGCGGGCGATCCGTCGGCGCGCGTGGCTACCACGATATCGGTCACGGCAGGCTTGCCGCGAGTGACCGTTCCCGTCTTATCGAGCACCACGGTGCCCACGCTGCGCAGATTCTCCAGCGACTCGGCGCTCTTGAACAGAATGCCCATCTCGGCGCCCTTGCCGGTGCCGACCATAATGGCGACGGGCGTGGCCAGACCCAATGCGCACGGGCAGCTGATCACCAGCACGGCCACGGCGGAGGTGAGCGCCTCGTTTATGCTGCCGGTCAGTGCCATCCACACCGCAAAGGTCACAGCCGAGATCACGAACACCACGGGCACGAACACGCCGGCGACTTTATCGGCCGTGCGGGCGATGGGCGCCTTGGTGGCGTTGGCGTCCTCGACGAGCTGGATAATCTTGGCGAGTGACGTGTCGGTGCCCACGCGTGTGGCACGGAAGGTAAACGAGCCCGTGCGGTTGACCGTGGCCGCGTTGACAGTGTCGCCGGCGGTCTTTTCCACGGGGATGGACTCGCCGGTGAGCGCGCTTTCGTCCACGGCCGAGCTGCCATCGAGCACCACGCCATCGACAGGGATGGACTCGCCGGGGCGCACACGCAGCACCTGGCCGGGCAGAATGGCATCGACGTCGACGGTGGCCTCGCTGCCGTCTTCTGCAACGACGGTCGCGGTCTTGGGTGCCAAGTCGATGAGCGCCTCGATAGCGCCGCCGGTCTTGGACTTGCTGCGCGTCTCGAGGTATTTGCCCACGGTGACGAGCGACAGGATGGTGCCGGCACTCTCAAAATACAGGTTGTCCATGCTCGTCATCATGGCCTCGTGCACCTGACCTGCGGCTAGCTGGTCGGCCATGATGAACATGGCGTAGAGCGACCAGGCGATGGAGGCGGTGGCGCCCACGGCAATAAGGGCGTCCATGGTGGGCGCGCCGTGCGCGAGCGATTTAAACCCGTTGATAAAGTACGCGTCGTTGACGTAGACGATGGGAATGAGCAGGACGAGCTCGGTGAGCGCGAGCGTCATGCTGTGGGTGTGGTCGGTGAAGATGCCGGGCAGCGGCCAGCCGAGCATGTGCCCCATGCCTATGTAGAACAGCGGGATGAGGAATACGATTGAGACGATGAGGCGGGTGCGCATGGCAGAGGTGGCGGCCTCCAACTTTTTGGTCGGCGACTCCATATGGGCGGCGCCGGACCTGGCTTGCGTGCTGCCTTTTGAGCCGGCGGCACCGGTGCCCGCATCGACAGGTGAGGCCGAGTAGCCCGCGCGGTCGACGGCGGTGCAGATATCGTCGGGGGTGACCTGCGCGGGGTCATAGTCCACCATCATGGAACCGGCGAGCAGATTGACCGCGACGCTTTCTACGCCGTCGAGCTTGCTTACGGCACGGTCCACGTGCGCCTGGCACGCGGCGCACGTCATGCCGCCCACGTCGAACTTATCTTGAGCCATGGCTTCTCCTT
>CAVKNR010000267.1:0-2240 GCA_963657575.1 Sodaliphilus sp. | reverse complement strand
CGAGGTAGCCCTCCTGGTCGAAGTGCATGATCTCGATCTTCTCGGTCTCCTTCATTCCCGCTCCTTTCACGAGCAGTTTGAATTGTCGCACGGAATGGACGGGCTTGCCGCCCCGTCGCGCCGCTTAACCTTGTGGACATCTTGGCCCCAAGCTCAACAATTCAAAGGTTCTTAATACCAGTGAACGATTACAGGTTAGCCGTTTTTAATACCGATTTTTTGATTTCGTCCTCCCATCTCGGTAGACGGTCAGTTTTTGCCGCTCATCGGTCATGCAACACATGTCTGTAAAAACGAGCGCCCCGCCGTGCGCAGGGACGCTCTAGACGCTAATAGTTGTAGGTATATCCGCCGGCGTCGCCGCGGGTAAAAGACTTGGCATGCTCGATTGCCTGGCCACTCGAGTCATAGGTCAGGCCTTCCAGCACGAGCGCCAGATCGCCCGGCTCAAGATTGAGCAAGCTCGCATCGCGTGCGCCCAACGCCTCGATATCGAGTTTCTCTACCGACTGATCTGGCTTGCGTCCCAACATATCGTAGGTCTCGAACAGGCTGAAGACCGAAATGTCCACGCCTTCGATGCCCGGAAACAGCAGGCACGGAATCAGTGTCATCTCGATCGATACGGGCTCACCATCGATGCAGTTGAGGCGGCGCACCGAGTAAAGCAGATCGTCCTCGGCGATGCCAAACAAGTCGGCATAATACGGGCCGGCGTAGCGTTTGGAGCGCGCCAGGATGCGCACCGACGGCGTCGCGCCCGATGCCAGAACCGACTGGCGGAAGCCGCCCTTGCGTTCGTGCTCGTCAAACCACTTGTGTCCCACAAAGGCGCCTTTGCCCTGCACGCGACGAATCTGGCCACTTTTGACCAGCTCGTCCATGGCGCTTCGGATTGTCAGGCGCGTCGTGCCAAACTCCTCGGCCAGCTCGTTTTCGGACGGAATCATCGAGCCCGTCGGGTAGTCGCCGCGCTCGATTCGCTCCGCAATGCAGCGGCGAATTTGTTTGTAAACCGGCAAGTCTTCTACTGCATCAGCCATTCGACACCCACCTTCGTCGCAACGCCGTCTGCCTCGCCGTTATCGGCAAAACGATACTTGGTCGGCAGAATCACGGACTTGCAATACTCGACAAAGCCATCGGTCTCGTCGCGCTCGTGCGAAGCCTTGTAAAACACCGGCGTGCCCTCCTGAGCATTCAGCAACTTGGCCTCGTCGGCGTTCAGACGGCTGATGGAAATATGCTCCTTGCCGTGCGTCACATGGACATTCCCCTCCTTGAGCAAAACGTCGTAGAGGCTTTCCTGCTCAAAATCGTGATCGGGAAGCGAGGGGCACAAAGACAGATTGACGTAAGCCGTCTCGATCGATGCCGGGGAACCGTTGACCACACGCACGCGCCGAATGCAGAAGAGCGACATGCCCAGGTCGATCTGGGCTTTTTGGGCAAGATCGATATCGGCATACACGACCTTGGACCAAACCAGGCGCGCGGTCGACTTTGAGCCAACCCTCTCCACCGCCTGCGTATAGTTCCATGTTTCCTGAAAGATGTTCAGCGGTTTGGGAGGACACACATAGGTGCCCGAACCGCGGCGGCTTTCCAAAGTTCCGCACGAAATAAGGCGCGTGATCGCAGCACGCAACGCCGTGCGCGACACGCCCAGCTCTTCACAGAGCACACGCTCGGCGGGCAGCCGGTCGCCACTCTGCAGGTCATAATGTTTGATATACCAAAGAATGCCCTCAAAGGCGCGATCTTTGGGCGGAATCGCATATGGTTCACTCGACATGGGCAAGACTCCTCAACTGCTTGATGCTGCAGGAATCATTGCTCCGGACGCCTCATGGCGTCGAAGGCTTCTTTGATCTGCTCCGCAACGTTCCGATACGACCGATATAGGCCGGAGTCTCGCTTGACTTCGCCCGCGGTCACCGGAATCTCAAGCTTCGAAATCTCATCCTTGCCGGTTTGCACGACAACGATGACACCCATACCAAGGCACATATTACGCTTGGCAGCGTTGTTTTTGGTAGCCTGAGCTGGATTAATCAAAATCTGCTGAGCCAGTTCGCGTTTGCTGAGCTCCGGCACATCCTCGGGATTTCCGGTCTCGGCAATCTCGCACTGCAACACGTCCGCATAGTCAAAAATCTTCGGCTCGCCGCCGCGCTGATGTACGGCCCACTTGCGATGCGTGGCATCCTGGTAGATAGCCGGCAAAAACGTAAACCGCG
>CAVKNR010000266.1:0-2242 GCA_963657575.1 Sodaliphilus sp. | reverse complement strand
GTGGTCGTCGGCACGGTGATGCACTTGGCGCCAACGGTGGTAGCCATGTTCACAGCGGACATACCCACAACGTTGTTGACGACGCGGGTGCCGTGAGCGTCAGCCGGAACCTCGAGCGGAGCGTGGGCCGGGAGGTACTTCTCGGTCTCGAGAGCGATGCTGGCCTGCATCTTAACGGCCTCGACCGGGTACTTACCGGCAGCGGACTCGCCAGAGAGCATAACGGCGTCGGTGCCGTCGTAAATGGCGTTAGCAACGTCGGCAACCTCGGCGCGCGTCGGGCGCGGGTTCTGCTGCATGGAGTCGAGCATCTGCGTAGCGGTGATAACGGGCTTGTAGGCCGCGTTGCACTTGGCGATGATCTCCTTCTGGATGTGGGGAACGAGCTCGGGCTTGATCTCGATGCCCAGGTCGCCACGGGCGACCATGATGCCGTCGGAAGCCTCGAGGATCTCGTCGAAGTTCTCGACGCCCAGGGCGCACTCGATCTTCGGGAAGATCGTCACGTGCTCGCCGCCGTTCTCGCGGCAAAGCTCGCGGATGCCGCGGACGGACTCGCCGTCACGGATGAAGGAAGCGGCGATGTAGTCGATGTTCTCGGTCAGGCCAAAGAGGATGTCCTGACGATCGCGCTCGGTGATGGCGGGCAGCGAGATGTTGACGTTGGGCATGTTGACGCCCTTGCGCTCGCCGATCAGGCCGTCGTTCTTAACGACGCAGGTCATGTCCTGGCCGTCGACGGACTCGACCTCGAGGGCAACCAGGCCGTCATCGATCAGGATGAGGGAGCCCTTCTCGACCTCGGAGGGCAGAGCCAGGTAATCGAGGGAGATGTGCTCAGCGGTGCCGTGGAAATCCTCGGACGTGGGCTGAGCGGTGACGACGATCTTGTCGCCGGTCTTGACGGCAACCTTCTTGCCATCGACCAAAAGGCCGGTGCGGACCTCGGGGCCCTTGGTGTCGAGCAGGATGCCGACGGGCATGCCGAGCTCCTTGGAAATACGGCGGACGCGCTCGATGCGACCGTGGTGCTCGTCGTAGGAGCCGTGCGAGAAGTTAAAACGGGCGACGTTCATGCCCGCCTTGATCATCTCGCGGATGGTCTCGTCGCTATCGCAGGCGGGACCCATGGTGCATACAATCTTGGTGCGCTTGTACATTCAGACCTCCATCTGACATCGTCTTGCGCTGATAGATAAACCATAAGAAATAAAACTGAGATGATTATAACGAAATGCCGACCGAATACCCCAAAAAATCGACCGTATGCCGAATTAGAAGTTCATTTTTTGCGGAAAAACGGTATATGCAAAAACTTTACCAACCGTTCTAACCGCTGCTATCTGGGCGATATTTCAGTCTGACGATGCGCCGAAGAAAAAACGTTTTATCAATGTTGAGCATCACACTGTCTGCACCGTTGCGCCTGTGCCGTGTTTCCAGATGGAATGTTTTGGCTAGACGCGTCGCTTTGGGGTACCATAGCTCCACTATCAACTGCCGCTCAGCACGGCAGCCTTGATGAGCCCTTGCCCTTCTCCTGGGAATTATGATCGGGCATCAATCTGCTGAGTGGCCCGAATCCCAGGAGGGGACTCTATATGCAAAAGGAATACCTGTCCGCCGCGGCGGAGGTGCTCAGCGACCAAGGTGTCGATGAGAACCTCGGCCTGAGCAACGGCGAGGCGTCGGCGCGCCTTGCCAAGACAGGCCCTAACAAGCTCGAGGAAGCCGAGAAGACGCCGCTGTGGAAGCGTTTCTTTGAGCAGATGGCCGACCCTATGGTCATCATGCTGATCGTTGCCGCCGTCATCAGCGCGCTCACGGGCATGGTCAAGGGCGAGGCGGACTTTGCCGATGTCGCCATTATCATGTTCGTCGTTATCGTCAACTCGGTGCTGGGCGTGGTCCAGGAAGCCAAGAGCGAGGAGGCCCTCGAGGCCCTGCAGGAAATGAGCGCGGCGCAGTCCAAGGTGCTGCGCGACGGCAAGCTCGTGCATCTGCCGAGCGCCGAGCTCGTGCCCGGCGACGTCCTCATGCTCGAGGCGGGCGACTCCGTCCCGGCCGACTGCCGCGTCCTCGAGAGCGCCACGATGAAGATCGAAGAGGCCGCACTGACCGGCGAGTCCGTGCCGGTCGAGAAGCACGCCAACGTGATTGAGCTTGCCGCGGGCACCGACGACGTGCCGCTCGGCGACCGCAAGAACATGTGCTACATGGGCTCCACCGTGGTGTACGGCCG
>CAVKNR010000265.1:0-2259 GCA_963657575.1 Sodaliphilus sp. | reverse complement strand
CGTGCGCAGGTCGGGCAGGTCGTAGCGCAGGGCCGCGACGCGCTCGGCGCCAATACCAAAGGCGAAGCCGGTGTACTTCTCGGGGTCGATGCCGCAGTTAATCAGGACGTTGGGGTCGACCATGCCGCAGCCCAGAATCTCGATCCAGCCGCTGTGCTTGCAGAAGTTGCAGCCCTTGCCGCCGCACACGTGGCAGCTCACGTCTACCTCGCAGCTCGGCTCGGTGAAGGGGAAGAAGTGCGGGCGGTAACGCGTCTTGCGGTCCTCGCCAAACATGCACTTAACAAAGTAGTCGAGCGTGCCCTTAAGATCGCCAAAGGTGATGCCCTCGTCGACGACCAGGCCCTCGATCTGGTTGAACTGCGGCAGGTGGCAGGCGTCGGCCGTGTCGGGACGGTAGACGGTGCCCGGGCAGATCATGTAGATGGGCGGCTTCTGCGACTCCATGGTGTGGATCTGCACGCCCGAGGTCTGGGTGCGCAGCAGCACGTCGGACTCGCCGTGGGCGTGAGCCTCGGGGTGCGCGACGCTGCCGGGGTTGTTGTCGACCACATAGAAGGTATCGCGGGCCGAGCGGCTCGGGTGATCCATGGGGGCGTTGAGCGCGGTGAAGTTGTAATAGGAGGTGTCGACCATGGGGCCAGACTCGACGGTGTAGCCGATGCCGCAGAAGATGTCCTCGGCCTCCTCGATGATCTGCTTGATCAGGTGCTGGTGGCCGATCTGCGGACGGATACCCGGTAGCGTGATGTCGACGGCCTCGTGCTCGAGTGCGTGCTTGAGGGCGGCGGCCTTCATCTCGGTGGTGCGCTCGTCGAGCATGCCCTCGATCAGCTGGCGCATCTCGTTGGCGCGCTTGCCCATCACGGGACGATCCTCGGGGGCGAGCTTGCCCATCATGCGCATCAGGCCGGTGATGCGGCCCTTGCGGCCGAGCAGCTCAACGCGCGCGGCCTCGAGCTTTGCGGCGTCGTCGGCGCCTGCGACGAGCTCCTTGGCCTCTTCCTCGAGTTTGACCAGATCATCAATCAGACTCATGTCTTCCCTTTCGTCTCTCGCGCTCCCCGCTTGCCGAGGCGGCTGCCGCCGTCTGACGTTGCGAAAACGCGGCCCGGTTCGGTAACAAAAAACCGTCCTCGGGCATGTGCATTGCCCAAGGACGGTTGAATTCCGCGGTACCACCTTGTTTGACCCGGCGGATGTCTGGCCCGCCGCGCCCACTCTTTGCCCCTTGTCGCGAGGCTCACGGCTTCCCTACTGGGGACATCGCCGCCGCCGGCCGCGTGCCCGTTGAGGTCGCTGCTCGGGAGTGAACGCTTGGCCCTTGCCACCGCAGGAAGGCTTACAGCCCATGACCTTCCCTCTCTTGCCGGCGACGCGGCGGGCAAAACCCTCTCCGTCAACGCATTGGGCTACAGGATACCACATTGTTTGGGCATATCGCCGCGTTCCGTTTTGTTCGTGCTGGGTACAAGGCAGGTAGCTGTGTAAACTGGCCGTGCGCCCATCCGTGGCGCTCGGTTCGCGAGATCAAGGATATGGTATGGGAAAGAAACTCGATAAGAAGGCCAAGCCCGCAGCGGGCAAGACGCCCAAAGGCATGAAGGTCGATAAGGCCGTTAAAAAATTCCGCAAGCTCGAGGGCAAGCTGTGGACCCGCGAGTACCTGCTCAAGATTGCCGAGTTTGACGGCGCGACCATTGCTCCCGCCAACGGTGCCGCCGCCCGTGCCGACGCCATGGGCACCCTTGCCGGCGAGCACCATAAGCTTCTGACCAGCGAAAAGTCTGTCGAACTTGTGCGCTCGCTAGCACGCGAGACCGTCGCCGGCGGCAAAATCGACGACCCGCAGCTGCTCGACGAGATCCGCGTGCTCGGCCGCGACCAGCGCGAGGCAAGCGTTATTCCTACCGAGGAGGCCGAAGCCTGGACCAGGCTCACCTGCGAGGCCGACGCCGTGTGGCACAAGGCCAAGACGGCCAATGACTGGGCGAGCTTTGAGCCCTATGTGGATAGAATCGTCGCCCAACTTAAGCATCAGGCCGAACTCATGGACCCCAAGCGCGACCCATACGACGTTTGGCTCGACCAGTACGAGCGCGGCCTTTCTGCCGAGAGCTTCGACGCGTTTTGCGAGGAGGTCAAGGCCACGGTCGTGCCGCTCGTGCACGCCATCGGCGAGCGCGGCCAGCAGCCCGATGCCGACTTTTTGCACGCCCGCGTGCCCGAGGCCGCCCAGCGCGCCATGAGCTTCGACCT
>CAVKNR010000264.1:0-2265 GCA_963657575.1 Sodaliphilus sp. | reverse complement strand
GCCCACTTGCGATGCGTGGCATCCTGGTAGATAGCCGGCAAAAACGTAAACCGCGGCGGGTCCAAAATCGTATCCGTGATGGTAAACACATCGGGATCAAAGGCATCCTGCGGGTTTTTCTTCTTGAACAGCCCCATATCAGCCTCCCGTACTAGTATTAAACAACTCAAGCTGAATATAGCACCAATTTCAAGCCGCCGCCTTACCCTATCGGTGCGCGGCGTCTATGGCTCGCCCAGCGGAAGAGTTCACGGACGAGCGCCGGGGTGCCTGCCGGTAAATAGCGGACACTCCGCATGCAATCTATGCAAACAAACAAGTACGCTTAGCTACATTCGGTAAGTTCGAGCACGCTGCCCTTAACGATAAGCGCCGGCTCCAGGACGACCTCTTCGGCACGCCTGCCGCCCCTACCGGCAAGACGCTTGGACATGCAGCCAAAAGCATGCTCCGCAAGGACACCAGGATCCTGCTCAATGGCGGTCAGCGCCGGCTCAAAGAGAACGTCGGCCGCCGAGTTGTCATAGCTTACGACCGAAATATCGCCCGGGATGCTCTTCCCCATCTCGTGCAGGCGCTTGAGCAAACCAAGGGCAATGTTATCCGAGCTTGCGAACACGGCGGTGGCATCAGTTGCGAGCACCGCCTCCGAGGCCTCGTATGCACTTGGAATGTAGTACTCGCTCTCAAACTCCAAACGCGCGTCGATAGGCAAGCCAACCTCGCGCAGTGCGCGCTCATAGCCGGCAAGTCGTTTGCGACCCGTATTGGAGCGGCGTGCGTTAACCAGGCAAGCAATACGGCGGTGGCCTTGCTCGATCAGATAGCGGGTGGCCATGTAGCCGCCCATCTCGTGGTCGAACATCACCTTGTCGCACTCGAGTCCCTCAATGGCACGGTCGACCATTACGGCCGGGATGGGCAGGTGGCTGACTTCTTCGCGCAGGGCGCGGTCGTCGGAGAACTCGTCGCCTACGACCAGGAAGACGCCATCAACGCCGCGCGTCACCAGCTGGCGCAGCAGCTCCAGATCGTCATCGGCGCTTCCGCCCGAGCTGGTAATGAAGAGCGCATAGCCGTCCTCGCGGCAGCGCTTTTCCAGGCTACCGGCGAGCGAGGCAAAAAAGCGGCTCTCGATGTTAGGGACGATAAGGCCCAGGGTGCGCGACTCGCGCATGACCAGGCTGCGCGCGATCTGGTTGGGAACATAGTGGTTGCGCGCCGCGACCTCTTTGATGAGCTTGCGGTTTTCTTCCGAGATGCGACAGGGCCGATTATTGAGCACAAGCGAGACCGACGAGGGGGAAAGCCCCACCTCCTGGGCGATCTGCTTGAGGGTGACTTTGTTGGCCATCTCGCTCCTTCCGGGTTTACGCGCAATCTCTTGAAAGTATAGCGACTACCCCTCTACCTCGGTGATAAACACTTTACCAATCCGGTAGACGGCTGTTTTATCGCCGCCAGCGCACCAAATCCGTCCGGGTGGGGTATATTGCAATCGATTGATGACAACGACCACCAAAAGGCGGATATTCGTATGCACGAGAACGACTTTTTTAACGAGGACCTGCTGTGCGCGCTTGCTGGCGTTGCCGGCGAGGACAACGTACTGATGAGCGAGCCCATGCGCGAGCACACCACGTTTAAGATCGGCGGCCCGGCCGACGTCTTTGTCACGCCCGATACCGAGCAGGGCCTCGTCGCCACGCTCGATACCTGCTATCGCTGCGATCTGCCCCTCACCATCGTGGGCAACGGCTCCGACCTACTCGTCGGCGACAAGGGCATCCGTGGCGTCGTCGTGGCGCTGGGCGAAGGCCTCTCCGACATTACGGTCGACGGCACGCACGTCACGGCGGCGGCCGGCGCCTTGCTTTCCGATGTCGCCGCGGCGGCAGCCGAGGCCGGTCTCACCGGCATGGAGCCCATCTCGGGCATCCCCGGATCGGTCGGCGGCGCCTGCTACATGAACGCCGGTGCCTACGGTGCCTGCATGGCCGATGTGCTGGAGTCCGTGCGCGTCTACAAACCCGCTCGCCAGCTCGACGACGGCACCCGCGGCAGCGGCAATATCATCGAGTTCGATGTCGACGAGCTCAACCTGGGTTATCGAAAGAGCCGCATCGCCGATGACGGCTTTATCGTGCTTTCGGCCACCTTCAATCTCGCCCCGGGCAACGCCGCGATGATCAAGGCCGACATGGACGACTACCGCCAGCGCCGCGAGGACAAGCAGCCGCTCGACATGCCGAGTGCCGGCTCCAC
>CAVKNR010000263.1:0-2270 GCA_963657575.1 Sodaliphilus sp. | reverse complement strand
AGCAGCAGCAAGACCGGACCTGGCTCGCTTACGCCCTCGGCGCCGCCGTGTTCGCGGCGCTCACGTCCATCCTTGCCAAGGTTGGCATCGAAGGCGTCGAGTCAAACCTGGCCACGGCAATCCGCACCTGCGTGGTACTGGTTATGGCATGGGCGATCGTGGCAGCCAAGGGAAAACTGGATCAGGTCGCGCACGCTGACCGGCGCGAACTCACATTTCTCGCAACATCGGGCATCGCGACCGGAGCATCGTGGCTGCTCTATTACTACGCCATCGCCACAGGCCAGGTGAGCGTCGTGGTACAGATCGACAAACTATCGATTGTCGTATCAGTACTATTTGCGCGCCTGGCATTCAACGAAAAGGTCTCGCGGCGCAGCGCCATCGGTCTCGCCCTCATCGTCCTGGGCACTGCAGCGCTCGCAGTTTGGAAGTAGCGCGGCCAGCAGCCGCTACATCCTCACACCTGGCTTGGGATGCCTGTACTGACCGTGGGATGCCGTGCGCTTACCGTGCGAGATGGCAAATTTGGGACAACAGTGCAGGCAACGAAGGCAGGCTGCGCACTCCGGCTTTGTCCAGACGGGAAGGCCGTCGCGCATCTCAATCGCCGCCATGGGGCAGCGCTTAGCGCAGAGGCTACACCCGACGCAGCGGCTAGCATCGACGACAAACTTGCTCGTCTGCTGCATACGCGGCAGCCCAAACGCATGATACGCGCACGATGCAAACAGGGGCACGCGATGGCGCATCATATTGCCCGTGCGCCGCTCCCGCACCGCCTCGATCACAGCATCAATCTGCGCCTCAGCAGCCCTATTGATACCCTCAACCTTTTGAGGGTCAGACAGGTCGAAAACAGGCGTCCAGGTATCAGGCATCTTGACGCTCATCGCCGCATCTAACTCGAGCCCACGCTCGTGCAGCAGGTCGCGGGCAAACTTGGCCGATTGGCCGGTCGTCGAACCGTACGTCGAAACATAAAACGTATAGGGGCGCTCGCCGCCCTTTGCACCGGCAGCAATCGACAGGTCGGCAGTCTTCAAAAACTCGATCATCGGTGTCGGCAAGCCCCAGGCGTATACCGGGGCGACAAACCCCAGCCGACAGGGGCCTTCCATCACAGCAAGGTGAAGGATCTCGGCATCAAAGCGCTCAATCGACACAACCTTGTCGTCTGTCGCCGCTGCAATGCGACGCGCCACATGTTCGCTGTTCCCCGTCGCGCTAAAGTACAGGATCATCTCGTGCCCCTCTGGAGTTGACTCGCGATTAACCGTGCTACTTGCGCAGCGGCTTGGGCAGCGGAATGCCGCCGGCGATAACGGCGGCGATGATCATGCAGACGATACCCTTGAGCGGGAAGCACATGAGCAGCAGGCCCACGACCATGACGGGCTGACGCATAACGGCGCCCATCGTCGATGCCGTGCAGACGGCGACGCAAAAGACCGGATCGGCGCCGGTGAGGATGGCAAGGCCATAGCCCAGGCTTACGCCCGAGAAGATAACCGGGAAGAAGTGGCCGCCGCGCCAACCAAGGTTGATGAGGGCGGGCGTCAGCATGGCCTTAACAAGACCGGTCGCGATAAGCACGCCAGCGGGAATGGTCAGGTAGGTTTCCATGAGCACGTCGGCCTGAGTCTCGCCGGCAAACATGGTGTAGGGCAGGACCGTGCCGCAGATGGCGAGCGCCAGACCGGCTAGCATGGCCTTGACGACAGGACGCTCCCCTATTGCATGGGCAAGCGCTTCGCTCGTGTGCTCAGAGACAAAGTACAGCCAGCCGCAGATTGTTCCGATCAACGACAGAGGGACGAGCCAGGTAAGCTCCAAGTTGCCCACCACGGCAGCCTCGAACCTCGGCATACCCATGCCGCCGCCCACAAGCTGGCCAAGCAGCAGGTAGGTGCCCAGGCCGCCGGCAATCGCGATGCCGTAAACCACGGTCTTTTGCGCCTTGGGCAGCCTGATGGTGATCTCGTCGGACGCAGAGCCCTCGTCGCCGTCGGCGCTACCGGCAAGCGGTGCCACAAAGCCAAAGACGGGCGCGGTAAAGAGCGCCGTCAACGCGGCCTGGGTACCCAGCAGCGTAAGCTCCCTAAATTCGGCGCCAAAGCGGCGCATGCGGTCGCCAACCCAGCTGCACAGACCCGCGATAACGCCGGTCAGGCCGGCCTCCGGTCCAATACTTCCGCCAAACAGCAGCGGCAGTAATGCCGCGAGCGAAAGCTTGCCCAGGTTGTCGTACGGGTAGCGCCCGTCTTGCT
>CAVKNR010000262.1:0-2274 GCA_963657575.1 Sodaliphilus sp. | reverse complement strand
TCAAGCGACTTAGACGTAATGGCACCCTCGTTGCTCATAACGATGCCGCCGCCAACGTAGATACCCACATGACCGTAGATAAGGCCCGGAGCACCCGTGCCGCTGTGCGAGGAATCGGCCACGATCATGCCCACCTGCAGCGCCGAGCGGTCGGAGCTATAGCACCAGGCGTTAAACATGTCGCACGCATTGCCTCCAAAGTAGCCAACGCCGGCGTTACGGAAGACATTGGTGACCCACGCCGCGCACCAGTTCTGACCCGGCGAAGGCGTGGAGTAGCACGCGTTGACGACAGCCTGCTGCTTGCCCGAGCCGGCATTCTGCTGCGGAGTTCCGGGCGCGTACGATCCACCACCCGAGCTCGAACCACCCGAGTAGGAATTGTTCTTGTTCGCGGCAGCCGCGGCAGCGGCAGCCTTCCTAGCGGCCTCCTCAGCCTGGGCAGCAGCGAGGATCTCGGAATCGCGCTGAGCCATGAGCTCCTTGACGTCGTCGGAAAGACCGTTCAGCACGGTCTGGACTTCTTGCTGCTTGGCCTGCATGTCCTGCATCTGGGCAGTCTGCTGGTCCTTGAGCTTCTCTAAGTCGGCCTTCTGCGACTCGAGCTCGGTCTTTTGCGCATCGAGCTCTTCCTGGATGGTCTGAATGTCCTCGATGGCGTCGCGGTCGCTCTTGTTGATCTTCTCAACGTAATGCGCGTTGGCGACGAGTTCCTCAAACGAGCCAGAGGCCAGCAGCAGCGACAGGATGTTCGTGCCGCCGGACTTGTAGCTGGCGGCCACGCGATCGGAAAGGTCGTTGCGCTTCTTCTTGAGCTCGGCCTTCTTTTCATCGATCTGGGCCTGCGTGTCGTCAATCTTGCCCTGGACATTCTCGATGTCGTTGAGGGTCTGGGCATTCTTGTTGGCCAGCGCCGCATACTCATTTGCGATGCTGTCGAGCTGGGCCTGAACCTCGTCGAGCTGGGCCTGGGCGGCATTCAGTTTATCGGTGGTTTCTTTGGAAGCCTCCGCCGCATGGGCGCGAGCGGGCAGACCAAAAAGAACTGCCGCAGAAGCGGCGCCGAACAGGGCCTTGAGGGCAGTGCGGCGCGAGAGCTCCTGGGAAAGGATGGAATCGCTGTTTGGTGACATATGTACTCCGTTACATGCTTATTTATATGTCGCTCAACTCATACATATTAGCGTACATATGGCGCGTCCCAACGATTTCCACGAACGGCAGGAAACTGCAAGATCAGCGGCTCGTAAGCAAATGTCAAAGATCAGGTTATGCGTACGCAAGCTCTTCTATGAGTACGTTAGCACAATCCTCTGCTTTTCCTACAGCGCACGATTTGGGCGTCCCTGCCTGCGCTATACTCCCCTGAAGAAGTGTTCCTGATTCGATAGGAGACTACATGTCCAAAGCACTCGACCCCAAAGACACCTGCGTCCTCGTTACCGGCGGCGCCGGCTTTATCGGCTCGCACACCGTCGTTCAGCTGCTCGAGGGTGGCTACCAGGTTGTCGTCGTCGATGACCTCTCCAACTCCAGCGCCGTTGCCATCGACCGCGTCAAGGCCATCGTGGGCGACGAGGCCGCCAAGAACCTCACCTTCTACGAGGCCAACGTGCTCGACCGCGATGCGATGAACAAGATCTTCGATACCCACCAGATCGACCGCGTCATCCACTTCGCCGGCTTTAAGGCCGTTGGCGAGTCGGTGAGCAAGCCCGTCGAGTACTACCACAACAATATCGAGAACACCCTGGTGCTCATCGATGTCATGCGCAACCACGGTTGTAAGTCCATCATCTTCTCGAGCTCTTCGACCGTCTACGGCGATCCGGACAATCCGCCCGTCACCGAGGAAGACCCCAAGAAGCCCGCGACCAACCCCTATGGTTGGACCAAGTGGATGATTGAGCAGATCCTCATGGACGTCCACACCGCCGACCCCGAGTGGGACGTCGTGCTGCTCCGTTACTTCAATCCCATCGGTGCCCATCCGTCGGGCCTGATCGGCGAGGACCCCAAGGGCATCCCCAACAACCTGGTGCCCTACGTCGCCCAGGTCGCCGTCGGTAAGCTCGAGGCCGTTCAGGTCTTTGGCAACGACTACCCCACCCCCGACGGCACCGGCGTGCGCGACTACATCCACGTGTGCGACCTGGCATCTGGTCACGTTGCCGCCCTCAACTGGATGAACGGCAAGACCGGCGTCGAGATCTTTAACCTGGGCACCGGCACCGGCACCTCGGTACTCGAGGTCGTCGCCGCCTTCTCCAAGGC
>CAVKNR010000261.1:0-2276 GCA_963657575.1 Sodaliphilus sp. | reverse complement strand
GCCGAGGACTTTGGCGCCGACGCCATCATGGACCTCTCCAACTCGGGCAAGACGCGCCAGTTCCGCCAGCAGCTCATCGACGAGACGCCGCTCATGGTGGGCACGGTGCCGATGTACGACGCCATCGGCTACATGGAAAAACCGCTGGTCAAGCTTACCAAGGATGACTTGTTCGAGGTCGTGCGCGCGCACGCCGAGGACGGCGTGGACTTTATGACCATCCACTGCGGCATCAACAAGTCGGTCACCAAGACCTTTAAGGAGACCGGCCGCCTGATGAACATCGTGAGCCGCGGCGGCTCGCTGCTGTTTGGCTGGATGGAGGTAACCGGTAACGAAAACCCGTTCTATGAGTTCTACGACGAGTTGCTCGAAATCTGCCACGAGTACGACGTGACCATCTCGCTCGGCGACTCCTGCCGCCCGGGTTGTCTCTACGATTCCAACGACGCCACCGAGACCGCCGAGATGATCGAGCTGGGCAAGCTGTGCAAGCGTGCTTGGGCCGCCGGCGTCCAGGTTATGGTCGAGGGGCCGGGCCACATGGCGCTCGACGAGATCGCCGCCAACATGAAGCTGCAGAAGCGCCTGTGCCACAACGCCCCGTTCTATGTGCTGGGGCCGCTGGTGACCGATATCGGTGTGGGCTACGACCACATCACCGCCGCCATCGGTGGCGCCATCTCCGCGAGCTCCGGCGCCGACTTCCTGTGCTACGTGACACCGGCAGAGCACCTGTGCCTGCCCAACGCCCAGGATGTGCTCGACGGCCTCATGGCCACTAAGATTGCCGCGCACGCCGCCGATATCGCCAAGAAGGTACCGCACGCCCGCGACATGGACGACAAGATGGGCCAGGCACGCCGCAAGCTCGACTGGGATGCCATGTGGAAGTGCGCTCTCGACCCGGTCACCGGCAAGAAGCGCTACGAGGAGTCCCCTGCCGCCACTGAGGGCACCTGCACCATGTGCGGCAAGATGTGCGCCGTCCGCACCGTCAACAAGGTGTTCGAGGGCACGACGATCGATCTTGGCATGGAGGATTAGCTTTTTCGAGGTAATCGCCAGCAAGCCTGCTGTAACGCCCGTCAATTGTTGACTTGTGAACATTTGCTTATATTTGCGTAAAGATTGCATCGCCCGCCCGGGATCGGCATACAGCCGGCCCGGGCATCTTTATAATGCGGGGTAAAAGACCCATTTGAATCCGACCGGACAAGGGAGCGAACATGGATCGCAGTAAGGTACCCGCCGTTCTATCCATCGCGGGATCCGATTCCAGCGGCGGTGCCGGCATTCAGGCCGACATCAAGACCATTACGGCGCACCGCCTGTATGCCGAGACGGCCATTACAGCCATCACCGCACAGAACACCCTGGGCGTCACCGCCGTGCAGAATATCTCCCCTGATATCGTCGCTGCGCAAATTGACGCCGTCTTTGACGATATTCGCCCGAGCGCCGTCAAGATCGGCATGGTTTCTTCTGTCGAGATTATCGAAGTCATCGCCGACCGCTTGAGCGCTTGGAACGCAACGAACGTGGTCGTCGACCCCGTCATGGTCGCCACCTCGGGCGCTCGTCTCATTGCCGAGGATGCCTCCGAGGCACTCACCCGCCGCCTGTTCCCGTTGGCAACCGTCATCACGCCCAACATTCCCGAGGCTATGGCGCTGCTCGATTACGAGGTCGATTCCGAGCGCACACAGCAAAATGCCGCCATGCTTCTCACCCGCCGCTTTGGCTGCGCGTCCCTCGTTAAGGGTGGGCATCTTGTCAACGAAGCCAACGATGTGCTAGCAGAGCCCGCGCCGCTCGATGACGAGGGCAACCACCTGGGCGATCCACTCACCACGTGGTTCCGCCACAAGCGCATCGAGACCGGCAACACGCATGGCACTGGCTGCACGCTTTCGTCCGCCATCGCCTGCGCGCTGGCCCAGGGTATGGATCTTGCCGACGCCATCAACGCCGGCAAGGCCTACCTAACCGGCGCTCTCGCCGCCGGCTTTGACATGGGCAAAGGCTCCGGCCCCGTCAACCATATGTGGCAGTACTGACCTGTAGGAACGACAAAAACGAACACGCCGTTTACCTGCTGGTTTAAGTACGACAACAACGGCAGAAGCGCGTAAAAACGGGTTAGCACGCGCACTTGGGATAATTTGGGGATATGAAAGCCACGCGGGCGTGCGCCCGAAATATCCCCATTTATTAACACAAAGAGGCCCCTCCCCGGTAGTGAACTGCCTCCCATTTCTCATGTCCAAGAAATG
>CAVKNR010000260.1:0-2283 GCA_963657575.1 Sodaliphilus sp. | reverse complement strand
GAGAGGTCTGCAATTTATGCAGTTGATTGGCTGTTGAGGGTGGCAACGCCGCCTCGATAGGGTAACCTCATTGATTGGTTTCGCGACAGCAACATAACGGTAATGTCGCGGAAACACGGCGAGTCTAAGCTATGACTCGTTCGTTAGTAATCAACACCGCTTCTCACGCGGTGCCGATACGAAGGGAGTTCCGTATGGCCGAACTTACTGACCGCTTCGGGACCATGGTGTTCTCTGAGGAAGTCATGAAGGACTACCTCCCCAAGGACATTTGGAAGCGCCTTGCTGCAACCCTCGAGGGCGGTGAGCCGCTCGACCTGGATGTGGCCAACGCCGTTGCCCATGCCATGAAGGTCTGGGCCATCTCCAAGGGCGCGACGCACTACGCGCACTGGTTCCAGCCGCTTTCGGGCATTACTTCCGAGAAGCACGACAGCTTCCTGGAGCCCAACCACGACGGCACCGCCATTACCAAGTTTACGGGCAAGAACCTCATCCAGGGCGAGCCCGATGCCTCGAGCTTCCCCAACGGCGGCCTGCGCGCCACCTTCGAGGCCCGTGGCTACACCGCTTGGGACCCCACTAGCCCCGCCTTTATCAAGGACGATGTCCTGTGCATCCCCACGGCTTTCTGCTCCTACACGGGCGAGGCCCTGGACAAGAAGACCCCGCTGCTGCGTTCCATGACCGCGCTCTCGCGTGAGTCTAAGCGCGTTTTGGCGCTGTTCGGTAAGACCCCCAAGAAGGTCGTTCCTTCCGTGGGTGACGAGCAGGAGTACTTCCTGATCAAGAAGGACGCTTACCGCAAGCGCAAGGACCTGGTCATCACCGGCCGCACCCTCTTTGGCGCCGCTCCCTGCAAGGGCCAGGAGCTCGAGGAGCACTACTTTGGCGCTATCCGCCCCACCGTCTCGGCCTACATGAAGGACTTGGACGATGAGCTGTGGGCGCTCGGCATTCCCGCCAAGACCAAGCACAACGAGGTTGCTCCCTGCCAGCATGAGCTTGCCCCCGTCTATGGCGAGGTCAACGAGGCCATCGACCAGAATCTGGTCATGATGGAGAAGATGAAGCTGATCGCCTCCCGCCACGACTTGGTCTGCCTGCTGCACGAGAAGCCCTTTGAGGGCATCAATGGTTCGGGCAAGCACAACAACTGGTCGCTTGGCACCGAGTCCGAGAACCTGCTCGATCCGGGCGACACCCCGCTCGACAACCTGCAGTTCATCGTCTTCCTCACCGCGGTGATCGAGGCCGTCGATAACTATCAGGAGCTCCTGCGTGCCTCCGTTGCCTCGGCCGGCAACGACCATCGTCTGGGCGCCAACGAGGCTCCTCCGGCGATTATGTCCATCTTCCTGGGCGACCAGCTTACCGAGGTCGTCGAGAAGATCATCGATGGTAAGGCTTCCGTCCATGCCACGCGCGGCGTGCTCGACCTGGGCGCCGATACCCTGCCCAAGCTGATGCAGGACAACACCGACCGCAACCGCACCTCCCCGTTCGCCTTCACCGGCAACAAGTTCGAGTTCCGTGCCTGCGGCTCCGAGCAGAACGTCTCCGACTCCAACCTGGTGCTCGATGCCGCCGTGGCCAAGTCGCTCAAGTCCTTCGCCGACGCGCTTGAGGGTACGCCCGAGGATGAGTTCCAGGATGCCGCGCTCGAGTACTGCAAGAAGGTGTTGACCGATCACCAGCGCATCCTGTTCTCCGGCGACGGTTACTCCGACGAGTGGCCCATTGAGGCCGAGAAGCGCGGCCTTGCCAACAACAAGACCACGGCCGATGCCCTGCCAGCCTTTGTTTCCGATAAGGCTATCGCGCTCTTCGAGGAGACGGGTGTCCTGACCAAGGCCGAGGCTCAGTGCCGCTACGACTGCAAGCTCGAGAAGTACAACAAGCTCATGAACATCGAGGCTACCACGATGGTTCGCGAGGCGCGTCGTACCTATCGCCCGGTCATTACCGCCTATGCCACCAAGGTCGCTAAGGGCCTTGAGACTATTCGTGCCGCCGGTGCCGAGGCCGCCATGCAGTGCGAGCAGAACACGCTCAACAAGCTCTGCAACGGTATCACCACCATCAACGACTCCATCAAGGCGCTCGACGCCGTGCATCAGAAGGCCGAAGCCCTCGATGGGCAGGAGCAGGCCAATGTGTATGCACACGAGGTCGTTCCCGCTATGGATGCGCTGCGTGCCGCCGTGGACGCCATGGAGGAGATCGTGGCAGCCGACTACTGGCCGGTCCCGACCTACGACGACATCCTGTTCTACGTGTAGA
>CAVKNR010000259.1:0-2284 GCA_963657575.1 Sodaliphilus sp. | reverse complement strand
CATTTTTAATGCGTCAGTATCCAGTGGATGCCGCGCGCCATGCGCAGGTCAGTTTGGGCAAAATGATTGCCGGGGTTGAGCTCCAGCGTTGTTGGAATGTCACGCTCGATAAGCAGCTCTTCCATCGCGTGCGTATCGTCGAGTACGTGCCTCATCATGCGGTTGGGCGTCTTGGTTTCCTTTTTACCGAGCGACAGATAAGCGGCGTCGGGCGTAGCCGTCATCGTGCGCTCGCGCGCGTAGTCGATAAAGCCGGGGAACCACAGCGACCCCGATGCACTCGCCGCGCGCTCAAAGACATCTGTTTGCCAAAGTGCCCACAGTGCAAAAAGACCCGCCAACGAGTAACCGGCAACGCCGCGCCAGGCAGGCGGTTGCGGGAGCGATGATTCGGCCTGGGGGATTATCTGCTTCAACAACTCGTCAAGAAAACCAGCAGCCTGTCCGCCAAAGGGCTCGGCATCTCGTATAGTTCCGTCGCATGCCCAGGGGCTCAGCTCGCGATTCCAATCGAGCCCTCCAATGGCGACAAGGGTGAACGGCGGACAGTCGAGCTCTCGGCAGCGCTCGTAGACTTCACTACCGTCGCCCATGACAACGGGGAGGTAGATGACGGGCGCGCCTTCCGCGCACTCTGAATAAACGGTTATCTGCTTATGATGCGCTTCCAAGGCAGGCTTCTCTCGGTGTTGTGATATTGACAGCCTCAATTGTCGCACGCTGGCACGGGGGCAGACGCTAAAAGAAAGGCGCGGAGCCGTTCGATGCGACTCCGCGCCTTGTTGTTTTGTTTTAGCAGACTATGCCGTTACGCCACGAAGAAGTAGACGAGGAAGGCGAGGGCTGCGATCCACATGAGCGGCTTGATCTTGGAGGCCTCGCCCTTAAAGAGCGCGACGACCACGTAGGCGATAAAGCCCAGACCGATGCCGGCAGAGATGGAGTAGGTGAAGGGCACGCCGGCGACAATCATGAACGCCGGGAAACCCTGCGACACGTCGGACCAGTCGATCTCGGAGGCTTCGCTCATCATGAGGTAGCCGACGTAGACCAGAGCACCGCAGGTGGCGGCGCTGGAAACGATGGTGACGATGGGGGAGAAGAACGCGGCGAGAATGAACAGCACGCCGGTGGTGACGGAGGTGAGGCCCGTGCGGCCACCGTCGGCAGCGCCAGAGGTGGACTCGACGAAGGTGGTGATGGAGGAGACGCCCATGAAACCGCCCACAGCAGCGGCGGCAGAGTCGACGATCAGAATCTCCTTGATATTCTCGACGTTGCCGTCGTCGGTGAGGAACTCGCCCTGCTTGGCCACGGCCATCGCGGTGCCCATGGTGTCGAAGAAGTCACTCATGAGCAACGAGAACGAGATGACGAGGAGCGCGGGGTCGGTAAGGACCTTGACGATGGCAGGCACGCCGCCGGCGTCGGCGATGGGGCCACCGATGCTCGAGAAGTCGAGCGGGGCGATGATACCGGTCGGAGCCTGGGTCACACCTAGGGGGATACCGGCGATGACGGCGACGACGATGCCGATGAGCAGCGAGCCGGGGACGTTGCGGCAGGCGAGGGCGACCGTCACCAGGATGGAGATGATGCCGACGATGAAGGTGGGGGAGGTGATGTCGCCCAGACCGACGAGTGTACCGGCGCCAGCGGTGATAATGCCGGCATCGCACAGGCCAATCATGGCGATGAACAGGCCCAGACCCACCGAGATGGCGTGACGCAGGACAACCGGGATGGCGTCCATGATGGCCTCGCGCAGGCCACAAAGCACGAGCAGCAAGATGACGACGCCCTCAAGGAAGATGACGCTCATGGCCACGTGCCAGTCACCGCCGCAGACGGTGGTGGTGATTCCAGCGATCATCGCGTTGACGCCTAAGCCCGACGCGCAGGCGAGCGGGCGGTTGGCGAAGATGCCCATGCAGATGGTCATGATGCCGGCGCCCAGGCAGGTGGCGCAGGCGAGCGCTCCCGCATCGATGCCAGCGCCCGAGAGCACCGCAGGGTTGACGGCGATGATGTAGGCCATCGCCAAGAATGTTGTCAGTCCAGCGCGAAGTTCGGTCCCGATTGTGGACTTGCGCTCACTGACGTGAAAAAGTTCGTCCATGCATACCCTTTCCTTGTTCGGCCCCGAGTTTAGGCCGATTGACACGAACTCAACTACTATATCGCCTTTGAAAGGTTGATGTTCCTCGCATGTTGATGTTCGGCGCTTTGTAGCAGACGGACGGTATTTTTCGCATGAAAATGTGTGGGTACCGTATACTTAAGC
>CAVKNR010000258.1:0-2292 GCA_963657575.1 Sodaliphilus sp. | reverse complement strand
TGAACTCCCGACCGGCAAGGCCATCAACGCTCTCGACATAAACAGTATCGGCGCGACGGCCGGTATTGACGTAGTCGTACGTGCCGTCCGCATCGGAAAGCTTAACGTTGCCCGTATAGAGCACGCGAATGCGGCCGTCCTCGGCAAGCGCGGAGCCTGAATACACGCCATGGCAATCGAACGGCTCGTCGGGCAGCAGCGGGGCGCCAACATATTCCCAGTTCATAAGGTCGCGGCTTGTGGCATGGCCCCACATCTTTACGCCGCCGTTCACATCAAACGGGGCATACTGGAAGTACGCGTGAAACACGCCGCCCGCTTGGCAAAGACCGTTGGGGTCGTTGAGCCAGCCCGCCGGCGGCATAATATGGAAGCGCTGGCCATACGCGCCATGACCGCACTCAGAGGCGGCGGCGTCAACAGCGGCGACCAGCTTTGCAAGGTCGCGACCAAGTGCATTAGACATATCAAAGTCCTAACGGATCGAAAGTAACAAGACACCAGAGATCGGCACCAGATACGGGAAACGCCCGCGAGCATACGACCCGCGGGCATCCCCTCAATCAAAAGCTCTTAGGCCTGCTCGGAAGTCATGGACTCGTCCTTGTACAGGACAAACGAGACGGCAAAGGAAACCAGCGCGGCGACCGCAAACATGATCGCGTACTGCACGGGCTGGGCCAGGCACAGCAGGATACCGAAGATACCCGTAACGCCCGTGCCGGAGGCAGCCAGCGAAGTGAGCGCGCAGACCAGGGCGCCGCAGCCACCGCCGATGCAACCGGCGATGAAGGGCTTAAAGAAGCGCAGGTTCACACCAAAGATGGCAGGCTCGGTAATGCCCATGAAGGCGGACAGAGCCGAAGGAAGCGCCAGGCCCTTGATCTTGGCATCGCGGGTCTTAAAGGCAACGGCGAGTGCGGCACCACCCTGGGCGATGTTGGCGGCACTGGCGATGGGCAGCCAATAGGTCACGCCGTACTGGGCGAGCTGGCCCAGGTCGATGGCGGTGTACATCTGATGGATACCGGTGACGACCGTAGGCGCATAGAACAGGCCGACGATAAAGGAACCGATGCCGAAGGGCAGGGTGAGCAGGGCCTGGATCAGACCGAGGACGGCGTTCTCGGCCCAGACAAAGATGGGGCCGACGGCAACGAGCGTCACGAGCACGGTCACGAACACCGAGACGAGCGGGGTCACAAAGAGGTCGAACATCTCGGGAACGATCTTGTGCAGGCGCTTCTCGAGGAAGGCCAGAATGGCGCAGGCGATAACGATGGGGATCACGTGGCCCTGATAGCCGACCCACTCAAAGCTGTACACGCCGGGAATGACGGTGACCATAGTCTGCACGCCCTCGGAGGCAACCGTGTAGGCGCTCTGCAGCGAGGAGTTGATGAACGCACCGCCGACGACAGCGCCCAGATACGGGTTGGCGCCAAAGGCCTTAGCCGCGGAGTAGCCGATCAGAATCTGCAGAATGCCAAAGGACGTGCCCGAGACCAGGTCGGCAATCTTGTAAATAAAGTTATTGGTGTCGAGCGCGACAAAGCCGTTGGAGGCCATAAAGTTGAGGGCGCTCATAATGCCCAGCAGCAGACCCGAAGCCACGATGGCGGGGATGATGGGAACAAAGACGTCGCCGAGCACCTTAATGGCACGCATAAAGATGTTCTGCTGCTGTGCCGCGGCCTCCTTGACCTCGGCCTTGGTGGCAGCCTCGACGCCGCTGAGCGCGATGAACTCTTCGTAGACCTTGTTGACGGTGCCGGTGCCAAAAATAATCTGGAGCTGGCCCTGGGCCTCAAAGACGCCCTTGGCGCCGTCGATATTCTCGAGGGCATCCTTGTCGACCTTGGCGTTATCGGCAATCACCAGGCGCAGACGCGTGGCGCAGTGTGCGGCCGAAACAACGTTGCCGGCGCCACCGATGTTGTCGAGCACCTCTTGGGCTGATTTGCGGTAGTCCATGACTTCCCTTTCCTCAAACGGGCGCACGTGCACCCGGCCGTCTTTGACACTTACACTGTAATCGATTTCAGTTTCATATGTCTGTAATCGTTTTCATAGTAGGGTGAACGGTAGGAAATAGCCGGCGAATGGTAGTTTTGAGACAAACATAAGGGCTCAGAGGCAGGCAGACGTGCCCAAAATCTAGACATTCATAAGCTGATGGCCGAGTTTGAGCGTCTTTAGACCGCTCTCCCCCTCCACGCCATCGAGCGTGTTGAGCAACATATTGGTCGCCTCGACGCCACTGGTCAGGTAGCCATAATGCACGGTGGGAAT
>CAVKNR010000257.1:0-2304 GCA_963657575.1 Sodaliphilus sp. | reverse complement strand
GCATGTATATGAGTAACGTTCGCGTTTGTGTAGACGTTGTGGGTGGAGACGAGAAGCCTCAGGTTGTCCTCGACGGTATCGAGGCGGCGCTTGCGGCGGATCCCGATATCGAGGTCTTGGCCGTCGGTCCCGCAGAGATCGTGAACCCCTTTGCCGCGGCTCACGCTCGCGTTGAGGCCTTGGAGGCGCCCGATGTCATCGCCATGGATGACGATCCCATTCGAGCCGTGATGACCAAGCGCAAGTCCTCGATCGTACTTGCCTGCCGCGCTATCAAGAAGGGTAACGCGGACGCGTTCTTCTCTGCCGGCTCCACCGGCGCCATGACCGCTGCCGCTACCGCCTACGTGACGCCGTTTAGGTATCAGGCCGAGGGCAAGAAGCAGCCGGTGCGTCCGTGCCTCACCAATGCACTGCCCAACCGCGCCGGCGGCCTGACGGTCCTGTGCGACATGGGCGCTAACCCCGATGTCGAGGTCGACGACATGGTGCGTTTTGCCCAGATGGGTAGCGCCTATGCGCGCGTCGTCTTGGGCATTGAGCATCCCCGCGTCGGTCTGCTCGGCAACGGCACCGAGGATGAGAAGGGCTCTAACTTTACCAAGGCGTGCTTCCCGGCCATGAAGGCCGCCGTTCCCGGCTTTGTGGGCAACTGCGAGGGCACCGACCTGACCTCGGGTAACTTTGACGTCGTCGTTGCCGATGGCATGTCGGGCAACATCGCGCTCAAGGCAACCGAGGGCGCCGCTAAGTTTTTGCTGCAAGAGCTCAAGGGCGCCTTTATGGCTTCGCTCGGCGCCAAGATCGCCGCGTTGCTCATCAAAAAGCAGATGCGCGAGATCAAGGCAAAGCTCTCGGGCGATGCTAAGGGCGGCGCCATTCTGCTGGGCCTGCGTGGCGTGGTCCTGATCGGCCACGGTGCCACCTCGGTCGAGGCCGTCAAAAACGGTACGCTCGCCGCGGCGGAGGCCGTGCGCGCCGGGCTTGTCGAGAACGTCGCCAACTCCATGGACGGCATCGTTTTGTAGGAGCGAGTTAGAGCGCTGTTATGTGCCTCACGGCCTTCGTCGTGGGGTAGAATCAAAACCGTGTCTTGGCGCTGCACTTGCGGCGCCAGCGCGTTGATGTTCACGCAATACGAGAGGAAGCGCTATGGACCGCTCCGAAATCTTCGATAAGATCGCCGAAGTCGCCGCTGACGTTCTGGGCGTCGATGTCGCCGACATTAGCGACGAGACTACCTTTGACGATCTCGATGCCGATTCGCTCGAGCGTCTGCAGCTGGTGACGGCCATCGAGGACGAGTTCGACCTCGAGATCGATGACGAGACGCTGCTGTCGCTCAACTCTGTCGCCGACGCTGTCGACGCTATTGAAAACGCCAAGGAGGCCTAAGTCTTGGCTTTATCTCAACGACTCGCACGCGCCCAGGAAATCCTGGGCCACGAGTTCAATAATAAGGTGCTGCTGCGCGCGGCGCTCACGCACCCCTCTGCCGTGGAAGGTCAGCCCGTCTCGGCGAGCTATGAGCGCCTTGAGTTTTTGGGCGATTCCATTTTGGGCGCCGTGGTTGCCCGCTCGCTCTTCGAGTCCTATCCCGAGTTTGACGAGGGCAAGCTTACGCGCCTGAAGGTGTCGCTCGTCTCGGGTGCCACGCTGTCCGAGGTGTCCCATGAGCTGGGCATCGATGACATCATCATCTTTGGTGCCTCCGAGACCGGCACGGGCGCACGCGGCCTGCATTCGGCGCTCGAGAACGTCTACGAGTCGCTCGTGGGCGCGCTGTATCTGGATGCCGGCTGGGACGTTGCGGCGGACTTTATCCACCGTACGCTTAAGCCGCACCTTGCCTCCGAACGTGCCGAGCATCCTGCGAACCCCAAGTCGTTTTTGCAGGAGTGCGTGCAGGCCGACGGCCACGAGCCTCCGGCGTACAAGCTCGTTGGCTCTGAGGGCCCGGCACACGCACCGACCTTTACCGCCGTGGTTCTCATTGACGGTATCCGCCAGGGCCGCGGCACCGGTTCCTCCAAGAAGGAGGCCGAGGGAGCTGCCGCGCTTGAGGCACTCGACCGCATGGGTTACACCACCAACGGCGTGATTCTGAACAAGAAGCCTGTTTAAGCGAGGAACCGTGTATCTCAAGTCCCTCACGCTCAAAGGGTTCAAGTCGTTTGCCGACCGCGCCCATATGACGTTTGAGCCGGGCCTGACCGTCATCGTCGGTCCCAACGGCTCGGGAAAATCGAACATCTCCGACTCGATTCTGTGGGTCCTGGGCGAGCAGAGCGCCAAGCAGCTGCG
>CAVKNR010000256.1:0-2312 GCA_963657575.1 Sodaliphilus sp. | reverse complement strand
GGATGTCCCGTCGAGCGACCGGTCGCACGCGTCGAAGTGTCGTTGGCCTTCAGGACCATCTCTTTGTACTGCTCCGAGACGGTGCACTCGTCTGCGACCAGAAAGCGCGTACCCACTTGCACGCCTTCGGCGCCCAGCATAAAGGCGGCCGCCACGCCGCGGCCGTCGGCAATACCGCCGGCGGCCACGACGGGAATGTCAACCGCATCGACGACCTGCGGCACCAGTGCCATCGTCGAGGTCTCGCCAATATGGCCGCCCGATTCGGTACCCTCGGCAACAACCGCCGTGGCTCCACGACGTGCCACGAGGCGCGCCAGCGCCACCGAGGCAACGACCGGGATGACCTTGATGCCCGCCTCGTTCCACGCCTTCATGTACTTGGCGGGATTGCCGGCGCCCGTCACGACGACCGGCACTCGCTCGTCAATCACGACCTGCGCGACCTCGTCGGCAAACGGGCTCATGAGCATGACGTTGACGCCAAAGGGCTTATCCGTCTTGGCGCGCAGCTCATGAATCTGGTCGCGAAGCCAGTTGGCGTCGGCGTTCATGGCCGCGATGATGCCTAAGCCACCCGCCTCGGACACTGCGGACGCCAGCGAGGCATCGGCAATCCAGGCCATACCGCCCTGGAACACGGGCTTTTCGATGCCGAGCAGATCGCAGAGAGGAGTCTTGAGCATCACTACTTCTCCAATGCCGCCTCGACCGTATCGGCGAACTCGCCGACCGTCTTGGGGTTCTCCTCGGTATCGAGCTGGATACCAAACTCGTCCTCGACGGCGACGAGGATCTCAACGGTGCCCAGACTGTCGAGACCAATCTCCTCGAGCGTGGACTCGGGCTTCATCTCAACATCGTCAAGACCGGCGGTCTCGCGGATAACGTCGCAAACGCGCTCGAAGGTCTTCTGATCTGCCATGGTAGTTCTCCTTTGGTTGTGCCCTGGGGCATTTTTCTTACGTATGTGCAACTACTTCCAGCGAAGCAGGTAGCCACCTATATCCAGACCGGCGCCAAATCCAACCAAGGCGATGGCGTCGCCCGTGTGAAGCGCACCGGCGTTTGCCAGCCGGTCGAGGGCAAGCGGAATGCAGGCGCTCGAAATGTTGCCGGTCTCGCGCAGCGTTCGAACCACGCGCTCGTCTGGCACGCCGAGACGCTTGACCGCCTGACTCAGGATTCGTTCGTTAGCCTGATGGAATACAAAATGATCGATGTCTTCGACCGAAATGCCCGCATCGCTCGCAAGCTTATGGACCGTGTCGCAGATGGCGTTGACGCCGAACTTGAACACGCGGCGACCATTCATGGACAGCACGCTCGCACTATCTGCGGAGTCCTTAAACGGCGAGGTGCCGACCAGACCGGGAACGCGCAACGTCTCGACGTCGGGCGCCGTCGAAAGCTCAACGGCAAGGGGGTTGTCTCCCCCAGCCCCTATCACTGCAGCGCCCGCGCCGTCGCCAAAGAGCACGCACGTGGCGCGGTCTGACCAGTCAAGGGCGCGCGTCATCTGCTCGGCCGCAACGACAAGCGCATGCTCGGCTCGTCCTCGGGCGATATAGCCCTCGGCGACATCGAGCGCAAATACGAAGCCGGCGCAGGCCGCCGAGACATCGAAGGCAGGACACGTCGCGCCCAGACACTCGGCTACGGCACACGCCTCGGCGGGAACAAGATGGTCACCCGTTGTCGTCGAGCAGACGATTAGATCCAGCTGGCTCACGTCGATTCCGGACACCTGGAGTGCCCGCTCGCTCGCCGCTACGGCAAGGTCGTCGAGTGACTCGGTGGTGCAGACGCGGCGGCTCTTGATGCCTGTGCGGGTAAAAATCCACTCATCCGAGGTATCGAGGAACTCAGACAGCTCGTCATTGGAAATACTGCGCTTAGGAAGCGCCGAGCCTGTTCCCAGAATCGTGAAACCCATCACTAACCTCCTTTGAGTTGTTGACGTGTTTACATCGACCAAGAGAGGATAACGCATTTCAGTCGTTGTTGACGTGTTAACATTAAATTGTTCAAATACGACAAAGGCTTCACATTGTGTCTATCTCTCGACACCATTACGCGATTGCCTTATTACCTTAGGAGGTACCAGCTGTCATGGATTTACGTTTAACAGTGGTCGACGTAACCGGATCGACCAACGATGACCTGCTCGAAGCAGGAAAACAGGGAGCGCCGCACGGCACAGGACTTGCCGCCCGGGCTCAGACAGCAGGACGCGGTCGGCGCGGGCACAAGTGGGACTCAACCGTCGGCAACTTATTGCTTTCGATTGTCCTGCGCCCATGCGTTAATCC
>CAVKNR010000255.1:0-2313 GCA_963657575.1 Sodaliphilus sp. | reverse complement strand
CGCGACATTTCCGAGGTTACGGGCAGCATGGCCGAGGCCAGCAATGCTGTGTCGAGCGTGACCGACTCTGCGGCCGGTGCCGTTCAGAAGCTCTTTAACAAGGTGAAGGCTCCCGCGGCCGACGCCGAGCGCAAGCTTTCCGCTGCCGCCGAAGAAGCCGAGCAGCCGACCGAGCGCGTCCTGATTGGCGAAGCCGGGGACGATGTCGCTGCTGGTGACGATGATGCACAGAAGCCTGCTGCTAAAGCAGCCCAGTATTACACCTACACGCCCGCCGAGACCTCCGAGGAGTCCTGCGATGAGTAGCGAAGCAACTTGCCCCATCACGCTGACTGTTGCCGGGGATCCGCGTCTGGCACGCCTCGTACGTATGACGGCGGCTAATGTCGGCGCCCTGTGCTCTATGTCCGTCGATCGCATCGAGGATATTCGTATGGCCGCCGAGGAAGCCTTTATCTTTGGCTGTACGGCTGTTGATTCCGACGATATTTCGATCAAATTCGATGTCGACGAATCTCACGTAGGCATGACCTTTACCTTTGGTGATCAGGCGACTGTCGATGAGGATGACCAGGCTGCCGTATATGCCGAGCTCATTTTGGCGAGCGTGTGCGATTCCTACGAAAAGACTGTGGCGCCCCTGACGCTTTCCCTCGACCTCAAGGCGGATATCTAATATGACCGAACGTTCCCGGAGCGGTAAGACCGCTTGGGACAAGGAGAAAACCCGCGAGCTGTTTCGTCGCTACAAAGAGACCGGTGATCCGGACGCACGTGAGCAGCTCGTCATGTCCCATATGAACCTGGTAAGGTTTCTTGCCAACAAATTTAAGAACCGCGGCGAGCCGCTCGACGACCTGATGCAGGTCGGATACCTGGGTCTACTCAAGGCAATCGACCGCTTTGATCCCGAGCGCGGACTCGAGTTCACGACGTTTGCGACACCCACTATCCTGGGCGAGATCAAACGCCATTTCCGCGACAAGGGCTGGAGCGTGCGCGTACCGCGTCGTCTGCAGGAGCTCTCCGCCAAGGTCAACCAGGCTACTGACAAACTTACCAACGAGCTGCAGCGTTCGCCCAAGGTTGAGGAGATCGCTGAGTATCTAGATGTGACTGTCGATGAGGTCCTCGAGGCTATGGAATCGTCTTCGGCCTATACCTCGGTGCCCATCGAGGCTCCTGGTGCGTCCGATTCCGACGATGCGCCCTCGATTCTCGACCGTTACGCCGACGATGACAACGAGCTCGACTTTACCGATGACCGCCTAGTGATCGAGGAAGCCATCCGTGATTTCTCGCCGCGCGAGCGCGAGGTGATCGAGCTGCGCTTTGTGAAGGGCATGACCCAGATCGAGATCGCCAAGAAGCTGGGTATTTCTCAGGTGCAGGTTTCGCGTTTACTGCGCCGCACGCTTAAGAAGATTCAGGACAAGATCGATCCCGACGGAGTGATGGTTCGTTCATGAGTGAGCACCCCCAACAAACCGATCGCGTGCTGCGTGACACCCGCATTCTGACGCTGCGCATTTGGGCTGTTGTCGGCTGCATTGTTATTGCTGCTGTCATCTTTAACCTTATGGGCATCTTGGCACCGGTTATTGAGTTTCTTGCCGTCGGTTCCATCATTGCTTTTGTGATGTCCCCGATCACCAACTGGCTCGAGCACCATGGCGTGAATCGCGGCATCGGTTCGCTTATCGCGCTTATTGTTGTTGTTGCTGTGCTCGTCGGTGTCGTTTGCATCTTGTCGCCGATTCTCTTTGGTCAGATCATGGAAGTCCTGAGCCGCCTGCCCGAACAGCTTCGTGTTGCGGGTGGCGACCTCAACGAGATGATCTCGCATGCCAAGACGCTCAACAACACGCCGCTCAAGGAGTATTTGGACGATAATCTTTCGTCGCTGGTTACCGTGGCATCGAAGTATGTGTCTCAGATCGCTGCCGAGCTTGGCCGCGGTGTGTTCCCGCTCATCACCAATACGGCCTCGCAGTTGTTCGTGATCTTCCTTGGTCTGGTGCTTGCGTACTGGATGGCCTGCGACTACCCTCGCATGCACCATGAGATTTGCACCATCATCGGTCAGGAGAAGGAGACCTCGTACCGCTTTATGGTCGCCATCCTTTCTCGCTCGGTCGGCGGCTACATGCGTGGCATGGTCGTGACGTCCATCTGCGGTGGTTTCCTCGCCCTTATCGGTTTTATGATTATCGGCCATCCGTATGCGGCGCTCATGGCTATCTTTACCGGCATCATGCATTTGGTTCCGGTCGTCGGTCCCTGGGTGAGCGCAGCAATCGCCACGGTACTCGG
>CAVKNR010000254.1:0-2325 GCA_963657575.1 Sodaliphilus sp. | reverse complement strand
GCTTCTCGGCCCTGCGCGCCAAGGACGCATTGTGCGACCGCCTGGCCGAGACCACAGGCCGTCGCGCCGATGTCGACGTCGCCGATCCCGACGTTCACCTGCTGCTTTCGCTGCGTCAGCGCCGCGCGAGCATCAGCCTGGACCTTTCGGGCGACCCGCTGTTCAAACGCCTGCCGCCTGCCGCGACCCGCGCCGGCGAGGGCACGCACGTGCTGCGCCCCGACTATGCCGCCCTGGTGCTGGCACAGGTCGGCTGGACCGCACTGTGCGAGCGCGAGCTAACGGCCGACGATTACGAGAATGAAGCTCTGCCCACGCTGGTCGACGCCTCGTGCGCCGGCGGCGGCCTGCTGCTGGAGGCCGTGAATATCCTAACCGACCGCGCCCCGGGGGCCGCCCGCGAGCGCTGGGGCTTTGAGGGTTGGCAGCTGCACGACGCCGCCCTGTGGGAGCAGCTGCGTGCCGAGGCGCGCGAGCGCGAGACGGCGGCACGCGAGCGCCAGGCGCGCATCGTTGCCGTGGATGTTGACCCCGCCGCCCGCAAGACCGCCGAGCGCATGGTCAAGTGCGCCGGTTACAAGCGCTTTGTCGATTTTTGTGCTGCCAAGCCAGCCACCGTGCTGGACCACGCGGGCGCCGTCGCCGGTGCCGCCGTGGTCGCGGATACGACCGAGACACCGCTTTCGCTCATGCACGACGCCATGACGCTCATCGGCGAGCTGCGCCGCGCGCCCGAGTTTGCCGCGGCGCCGGTCGCCGCGCTCACCCGCGACGGATTGCTGGCCCGCGCGCTCCACGCCGAGCCCGAGCGCTCGATCGCCGTCATGCCCAACAACGAGGAGGCGACCGTCGAAGTCTGGCCTTCGCTCGACCACGCCGCCGCAGCGTTTGAGGCTGCGACCAGCGCGGATGCCGAGGCCGAAGTTGCGGATGCCAACGAAGCCAACGACGAAGGCGCCGCCCCTGCCATGCCCGAACCTGCCGCCATGCTCGACCTGGGTGACGGTAAGCCGCTGCCCGTGCTCATCCCGGAGTCCGAGCAGTTCGCCAACCGCCTGCGCAAGAATGCCCGCCTGCGCCGCAAGTGGGCCAAGCGCGAGGGTGTGAGCTGCTACCGCGTCTACGATGCCGACCTGCCCGACTACTCCGCCGCCATCGACCTGTACGAGGGCTGCCCGCAGACGCCGGGCCGCTGGCTCGTCATCGCCGAATACGCCGCGCCCAAGACCATCGACCCCGCACTGGCCCAGGCCCGTATGCTCGATATTCTGGCCATCGCGCCGCGCATCCTAGATGTTCCCGCCGAGCATGTGCACGCCAAGGCCCGCATGCGTTCGCGCGGCGGCTCGCAGTACGGCAAGCAGGGCGCCGGCAAGGGCGGCTCGGGCGAGCGCGCCAATATCGCACGCCGGCGTCTGCCACTCATCGAAGAGGGCGGCCTTACCTTTGCCGTCAACTTTGACGACTACCTGGACGTCGGTATCTTCCTGGATCACCGCGTCACCCGCAACCTAGTGCGCGAGCACGCCAAGCAGGCGCGCCGCTTCCTCAACCTGTTTGCCTACACCGGCACCGCCACCTGCTACGCGGCCGATGGCGGCGTCGAGGAGACCGTGACGGTCGATCTCTCCAACACCTATCTGGACTGGGCCGAGCGCAACATGCGTCAGAACGGCTTTGTGGGGCCTCAGCATCACTTTGTGCGCGACGACGTGCTCGCCTGGATTCGCGACCAGCGCCAGACGCGCAACCGCTGGGACCTGATCTTTGTCGACCCGCCCACGTTTTCGAACTCGTCCAAGATGGGCCGCCGCACCTGGGATGTCCAGCGCGACCATGTTGAGCTTTTGGCTGGCGTATCGCGCCTGCTCGCGCAGGGCGGCCATGCCATCTTTAGCTGCAACCTGCGTGGCTTCCGCCCCGAGACGCGCAAGCTCGCGCGCGCGGGCGTCGTGCTGGAGGACATTACGGCACAGACCATCCCCGAGGACTTCGCGCGCAACCAGAAGGTGCACCACTGCTACATCGTGCGCCGCCTGCCCATCGAGGACGCCATGGCCGAGGTCGGCTTTAGCGCCGAGGAGATTGCAGAGCGAACCGAGGAACTGCGCAATCCCGAAGCCCGCAAGCCCCGTGCAGCAGTGCCCGCGCACGCGCAGGCCGGCAACGGCAAGTCCAACTTTGTCGGCAAGCCCTCCCCCGCCGGCAAGCCCAAAAAGAAGAAGTTCTACGCCAGCAAGCCCAAGGGCAAATAGACAAAGTTGCGGTGGAATACGGACTGTTTTGCCTGGAATTAGGCAAATTTAGACCGTATTTCACCGCAAC
>CAVKNR010000253.1:0-2332 GCA_963657575.1 Sodaliphilus sp. | reverse complement strand
CCGAGGACGCGTTTCGCGGCGTGACGCACAAGGTCACCTATCGCATTCCCTCGACGGGCGAGCAGCAGACCATTACGGTCTCGGTGCCCGCGGGCGCGGTCGACGGCGGCAAGCTGCGCTACAAGCGTCGCGGCGAGTACGGCGTTGCCGGCGGCGAGCGCGGCGACCTGGTCGTGACCACGCACGTGGAGGAGCACCCGCTGTTTAAGCGCAAGGGCGCCGATGTGACCATGGAGGTGCCGGTCTCGGTCTATGAGGCGGCGCTCGGCTGCACGGTGGACGTGCCCACGCCCGGCGGGGCGACGGTTCGTCTGAAGGTGCCCGCGGGTACCCAGACGGGCAAGAAGTTCCGCTTTAAGGAGATGGGCGCGCCCGATGTTAAGCACCGTGGCCGCACGGGTGCGTTGCTCGTCGAGATCAAGGTGCAGGTCCCCACGAACCTGTCCGACGACGAGCGCGATGCCATGACCAAGCTGCGCGAGGCCGACACGCGCGACTATCGCGAGAAAGTCAACCGTTACAAGGCGACGTACTAGGGCGGTCGTGGCGCACGCCCGCGCCCGCGGGCTTATGATGGACGATAACGAGACGGAAAGGGGTCAGGTAGCATGGCCGAGGACAATAGGAACAAACCGCTGTACATGATCAGTGTGGCGGCCGAGCTGACCGGCATGCATCCGCAGACTCTGCGCGTCTACGAGTCCAAGGGCCTGGTGAACCCCCAGCGCTCGGGCGGCAACACGCGTCTGTACTCGCGTGCCGATATCGAGCGCCTGGAGCTTATCAACCAGCTGACCGACGAGGGCATCAACCTTGCCGGCGTGGTGCGCATCCTCGATATGAAGGAGCGTGCCGAGGAGCGCGAGCGCGAGAACGAAAAGCTCCGCGCTCGCGTGCGCCAGCTCGAGGACGAGCTGCACGAGTACAAGATGCAGAAGAAGATCACCGCCCTGGCCCCGCGCGACGGCTCGGTCAACCCCGAACAGGTCATGCGCAAGCTGCTGGGCGCGGGAACCGATTTGTAGTTACGCGGGATGCATTCGGGCAATCTGGCATTCAACTTCATGATCCCTTGGGGACGGAGGAAAACGGATCACTGGGTCAGGCCGACCCCCTCAGTGATCCGTTTTCCTCCGTCCCCAAGGGATCATTTTTGCCTGCTCACGCTGGGCTCGTCCTTTACTTTACCGAGATAAAGTGAACGTGCAGATTCGTAACCCACTCGCAACCGTTCTATGGCACGATATTGAACGAATGTATGCTATGCGCCCGAGCCTTTCGGGCAGAGTGGGAGACAGTATGGTTAAGCTGTACGAGGACGGCATCTACCTGCGCGGCGGCAGTGAGGTTGTGCCTGCGGCCGAGGCTGCCGAGCGCGGTATTACGCAGACACCCGAGGATGCCAAGCGTGGCACCATCGCGTATTCGATCCTCCAGGCACACAATACGTCCGGAGACCCCGAGGCGCTCAAGATTCGCTTCGATGCCATGGCGAGCCACGACATCACCTTTGTCGGCATCATCCAGACGGCGCGCGCCTCGGGCATGGAGCAGTTCCCACTGCCTTACGTGCTCACCAACTGCCACAACTCGCTGTGCGCCGTGGGCGGCACCATCAACGAGGACGACCACGTCTTCGGCCTTTCGGCTGCCAAGAAGTACGGCGGCATTTTCGTCCCGCCGCACATCGCCGTCATCCACTCCTTTATGCGTGAGAACTTCGCCGGTTGCGGCAAGATGATCTTGGGCTCCGACTCGCACACCCGCTACGGCGCTCTGGGCACCATGGCCGTGGGCGAGGGCGGCGGCGAGCTGGCAAAGCAGCTGCTGCGCGACACCTACGATGTTGCCTATCCCGGCGTCGTCGCCATCTACCTCACGGGCGCCCCGCGCCCCGGCGTTGGCCCGCACGACGTGGCGCTCGCCATCATCCGTGCCGTCTTTGCCAAGGGTTACGTTAAGAACAAGGTTATGGAGTTCGTGGGCCCCGGTATCGCGAGCATGACGACCGACTACCGCAACGGCGTCGACGTCATGACCACCGAGACCACCTGCCTGTCGAGCATCTGGGCCACCGACGAGGACACGCACGCGTTTTTGACCATGCACGGTCGCGGCGAGGACTACCGCGAGCTCAAGCCCGCCGATGTTGCCTACTACGACGGCTGCGTCGAAGTCGATCTGTCGAGTATCAAGCCCATGATCGCGTTGCCGTTCCATCCTTCTAACGGCTTTGAGATCGACGAGCTCAACGAGAACCTCGAGGACATCCTGCATGAGGTGGAGCTCGAGGCCGCCAAGATCGGCGAGGGCAAGACGCACTTTAGCCTGC
>CAVKNR010000252.1:0-2340 GCA_963657575.1 Sodaliphilus sp. | reverse complement strand
AGGAGCACGATATGCGCGTCGACGAGGTTTTTAAGCAGGCAGCATCCCAGGGCACCGCGCCCATTTCGTTTGAGATGTTCCCGCCCAAGGGCGAGCTGACCCTCGACACGGCTCGCGAAGTGGCAGGCAATCTGTGCAAGCTTTCGCCGAGCTTTGTCTCGGTCACCTGCTCGGCTGGCGGCTCGGGCAACGGCGCCACCACCGCCCCCATCGCGCATATGATTACGGGCGAATTCGATACACCCTCGGTGGCACACCTTACCTGCGTGGGCCGCTCGCACGCCGATATCGCCGCCAAAATCGACGAGTATCGCACCGCCGGCGTGGAAAACATCCTGGCCCTGCGTGGCGATCTCCCTGCCGGCACAACCGAGGACGACAAGCCCGCCTCCGACTACGCCTACGCCCGCGACCTCATCCCCGAGCTCGTCGACGCCGGCTTTTGCGTGGGCGCCGCAGCCTACCCCGAGGGCCACATTGCCTGCGAGGACCTCAACGTCTCGGTCGAACACCTCAAGCAAAAACAGGACGCCGGCGCGAGCTTCTTTGTGACGCAGCTCTTCTTTGATAACGAGTGCTTCTACCGTTTTCGCGAGCTTGCCGACAAGGCCGGCATCACCGTGCCCATTACCGCGGGCATCATGCCGTTTATGGGCAAGTCACAGATCAGCCGCATGGTCTTTATGTGCGGCGCGTCGCTGCCCTCCCCCGTCATCAAGATTCTCGCCAAGTACGAGAATGACCCCGAGAGCCTGCAGGCAGCTGGTGTAGATTATGCAGCCCGCCAGCTTTGCGACCTCAAGGAGCACGGCGCCGACGGCCTGCACCTGTACACTATGAACCGTCCTGCGATCGCCGCGACCATTATGGAGCGCCTGGGGTAATGGAAAAACCGCACATCGATACAACCGCTGTCGAAGTGCCGGCCGACCTTGCGTCGCCGGCGCTCTACCGTATCGATGCCGCGCACCATCCCCGTGTCGACCGTGCCGAGATGCTGCGGTATCTGGGTTACGGCGGCCAGCAGATTGAGCCCGAACTATCACGACGTATTGAGCTTGTCGTTGAACGTCTGGAACTGGACATTGAGCCCCGTGGCGTGCGCCGCGTATTTGCCATCGATGCCACGGGCGTCGACGAACAGGGCGAGCCTTGCATCCGCCTGGTCGGCACCAACGTTGAGCTGCGCGGTCGCGATATCTATCGTCATCTTAAGGACGCCCGCTTTGCCGCACTCATGGCATGCACCCTCGGCATGGACGCCGAGCGTCGCCTGCGCACCACGGGAGCCCAACATCCCCTGGAGGGCGCCGTGCTCGACGCCGCGTGCTCCGCTTACGTGGAAGCCGCCGTTGAGCAAATGGACCAGCAGGTCAAGACGGACGCCGCCGTTCATGGGCTCGCCGGCAACTGGCGCTTTAGTCCCGGCTACGGCGACTGCCCGCTCTCGGCCCAGCGCTCAATCGTGGCTGCGCTCAACGCCACGCGGCTCATCGGGCTTACCGTCACACCCACCAGCCTACTCATGCCCACCAAGAGCGTGACCGCGGTGATCGGCCTGTTCGAAGGCGAAGTCCACGACGCCCAAAGCCGCCCCACCTGCAATATCTGCCGCATGCGCGAGCACTGCCGCTTCCGCGCCGCCCACACCACCTGCTATTCCAGCCATTAGGAGCCCTCGATGTTTACTCCGCTTATCACTCATGATTCTGACGGCACTGCATTGGCGGCACCCGTTGATGCCGCACGTCGCAACGGTGCCACGTACAAGACGCGCACGATCGACGATCTGCGCATTAAGGACGATCGCCTGCGTGCGGCCATCGAGGGCACGGGGCACCTGCTGTTCGACGGCGGCATGGGCACCATGTTGCAGGCCGCCGGCATGAAGGCGGGCGCCCTGCCCGAGCTGCTCAACTTTGAGGAACCCCAGGTTATCACCGATATCCAACGTCAATATGTCGAGGCCGGCTGCGACGTGATTACCGCCAACACCTTTGGCGCCAATGCCCACAAGCTCGACGGTGCCGCCACCGTGGCAGACGTCTTTGCCGCGGCCGTCGCCTGTGCCCGCGCGGCCGGCGCCCGCTACGTCGCCGGCGACATCGGCCCCATCGGCGCACTGCTTCGTCCCTTAGGCACCCTCAGCTTCGACGAGGCCTACGACCTCTTTGCCGAGGAAGTGCGCGCAGGCGTCGCCGCGGGTGTGGACCTCTTTATTATCGAGACTATGACCGACCTGGCCGAGATCAAGGCCGCCGTCCTCGCCTGCCGCGAGAACTCCGACCTGCCCGTCTTTGCCACCATGACCTTCGAGGAAGACGGTCGCACCTTCCTGGG
>CAVKNR010000251.1:0-2348 GCA_963657575.1 Sodaliphilus sp. | reverse complement strand
AAAAGGTCTCTATCTGTTACAGATTGAGACAAAGGTCAGGGACTAAGACGTCTTGTCTAGATCTGTAACAGTTAGACGGGAATTCGGGCCTTGGATGTTACAGATTGAGATAATCGCGTCGCGAAAACAAAAACCTCCGCAGGGATGCTTTCCTTGCGGAGGTTTTTTACTCGTTGAGTAGCCTTACGGCTTCGGCGGCCATGTTCTCGACCGTCATGCCGTTCTGAGCGAGCAGCTCGTTGGGGTCGTAGCGGTCGGGGAAGCCCTTGGCGATGCCGAAGGTGCGCGTGCGCAACGGCGTGCATGCCAGATAGCATGCCACGCGCTCGCCCCAGCCGCCGTCCAAGATGCCGTCCTCGAGGGTGACGACAACGCGATGCTCGGCGGCAAGACTGTCGAGGAACTCGCGGTCGAGCTCGGTTGCAAAGCGCGGGTTGACGAGCGTGGCCTCGATGCCGTACTCGGCAGTCAGACGGTTTGCCACGCGCTCACCCAGCTCAAAGAAATCGCCAAGCGCGAGCACGGCAACGTCGCGGCCCTGACGCACCACGTTGTAGCGAACGGCGCTGTAGTCGGTGTCTTCGGCGGGCGCAAGGTCGGGGCGGCTTACCAGGCCGATGCCCGGTACGCGGATCGCCACGGGATGCTCGCGGTGGTCGAGCGACCAGCTCAGCATGGACAGATATTCCTCCATGCAGGCCGGCGCCAAGTAGTGCATGTTGGGAAGACCGCCCAGCATGGAAATATCAAAGAACGAAAGATGCGTCTCGGACGTGGTGCCAAAGATTGACGCACCAAACACCAAAATGGTTGCGGGGGCGTCGTTGAGGCACAGGTCGTGCCACAGCTCGTCGTAGGCGCGCTGCAAAAACGTACCGTACACACCAAAGACTGGCTTGGCGCCCGAGCGCGCAAGCGCGGTGGCAAAGGTCACGGCGTGCTCCTCGGCAATGCCCACATCGACGAACTGTTTGCCGGCGGCAGCGCGAAGCTCGGGTGTAAAGCCCATAATGTAGGGCGTGGCGGCCGTGATGCCAACGACCTGTGGATCGCGCTCGATGGCGGCGCTGAGCGCCTCGCCCGTAATGTCAGCATAGGTGCGCGGCGCGGGCTCGCTCGGATGGCCCGGGCAAAGCTTGCGCCCAGTCGCCATGTCAAACGGACCCACGTGGTGCCAGCGTTCGGGGTCGCTCTGGGCCGGCTCAAAGCCCTTGCCCTTGGCGGTGGAGACGTGCAGCACGATGGGATGATCGATATTGCGCAGTTCCTGCAGCGCGTCGACCAGGGCCAACACGTCGTTGCCGGCGTCCAAATAACGGTAGTCGAGTCCCATCGCGCGGAAAACGTTGCGCTCACAGGTGCCGTTGCTGGTGCGCAGCTCGGCCAGATTGCGATAGAGGCCACCGTGGTTCTCGGCGATGGACTGGTCGTTATCGTTGACGATGATGATCAGGTTGCTGTCGAGTTCGGCGGCATTGTTGAAGCCCTCAAACGCCAAGCCGCCCGAAAGCGAGCCGTCGCCAATGATGGTGATGACGTTGTAGCTGTCGCCCGCCAGATCGCGGGCGTGTGCCAAGCCGCAGCCCAGGCTCACCGATGTGGAGGTGTGGCCCATGGCGAACAGGTCGTGCTCGGACTCGTCGGGATTGGCAAAGCCAGAAGCCTCGCCAAAACGTTCCGGATCGATATAGGTATACGCGCGCCCGGTCAGCGCCTTGTGGGCGTAGGTCTGGTGCGAAACGTCAAAGACAATCTTGTCGATAGGGGAGTTAAACACGCGATGAAGCGCAACCGTAAGCTCAACGACGCCCAGGTTGGGGGCAACGTGTCCGCCGACAGCGGCGGAGCTTTCGAGGATGGCGTGGCGAATCTCGCCGCAGAGCAGCGGAAGCTCGGCGCGGTCGAGAGCCTTGACGTCCTCGGGCGTTGTCGTTTGCGTAAGCAGCATCGTTGTGGGTTACTCCATGCGAATCGAGCGCCGGCGCTCCCTCGGCCGACACAATTGCACAAGACAGTCTCGCACATTTTGGCGTTTGATATGTGACGGCGGCGCGGTAATTCGACAACTGGTGGGGCAAAACGTTTTGTCCGATGCCATACTGATGTGTTCCATGATGTTTTTATCGATTGTGCACAGGCCGTGGCTTGCCGCCGTGAGCCGCTGGAAGGAGGCAGCATGTCCGATGCCGTTCGTGCCGAGAAAATCGCGCACGAGGTCGACGATGCCGCCCGCCAGCTCGCCCAGGCGGGCCGCTTGGACCTGACGCGCGAGTTTATCCAGCATGGCGACGTGACGGTCTATGCACATGTGACCTCGGTGGCACGGGCAAGTCTGTCCTTTGCCGAGC
>CAVKNR010000250.1:0-2359 GCA_963657575.1 Sodaliphilus sp. | reverse complement strand
CGCGCGCAAGGCGTTTGGCGGCAATGAGGTGCTCAAGGATATCTCGCTCGAGGTCAAGCGTGGCGAGGTCGTGGCGATTATCGGGCCTTCGGGTGGCGGCAAGTCCACACTGCTGCGGTGTGCCACGCTGCTCGAGACACTCGACGGAGGCTCGCTCTCGTTTGGTGACCTTGCCGTTGCGACGGATGCGGGTTCGGGCGCAGTCTATGCGAAGGGCGATGTGCCCAAGCGGGCACGCTCGCGATTCGGCCTGGTGTTCCAAAATTACAACCTGTTCCCGCACTATACCGTGATGAAAAACATCATCGACGCGCCGATCCGCGTGCTTAAGCGCCCGCGCGAGCGGGCGGAAGCCCGCGCTCGCGAGTTGATCGCGCAGATGGGGCTGACGGGCAACGAGAACAAGGTGCCGTGTGAGCTTTCGGGCGGCCAGCAGCAGCGCGTGAGTATTGCCCGCGCCCTAGCGCTCGACCCGGAAATCTTGTTCTTTGACGAGCCGACTTCGGCGCTCGATCCCGAGTTGACGGCCGAGGTGCTGCGTGTCATTAAAGACCTTGCTGCGCAGAATATGACGATGGTGATCGTGACGCACGCAATGCAGTTTGCGCGCGATGTTGCCGATCGTGTGGTCTTTATGGATGGCGGCCGCATTGTCGAGGAGGGGCCTGCCGATCAGGTTATCGACCATCCGCGCGAGCAGCGCACGCGTGAGTTCTTGAGCCGTATCGAGGGGTAGGCTCAGGTATTTACTCAACTATTAATTGAGGCGAAGCCGCCGCAGGTCTTACGGTCTGTGGCGGCTTTTTGTTTGCATCGACGGGGTTCAATAATCGCCCCACAAGCTTGTCTCTTCCTCTCGCCGCCTGTATTCATACGTGTGCCGAAAGGTATGCATGGACAGCCGCCCGTGAGGGTAGGGTGGTGGCATAGGACATTTGGAGGGTGAGTCGGCTCGGCTGCCGACCATGCTGCTCCCGGGATGGCACCGACCGCGAACTCTCCCCGTTGGCGTCGCGCAATGCGCGCGGCCCTGCAAGGAGGTCATCATGGGTGCTCCCAAGACCGGCAATGTAAGGAACGTGGTGCTCGTAGGCCAAGGCGGGGTGGGCAAGACTTCACTCGCCGAGGCCATGCTCCACCTTTCTGGCAAGACCGCCCGCCTGGGCGGCCACGACGGCACCAAGCCCACGCTCGACTATGACCCCGAAGAGGTCAAGCGTGCGTTTTCCATCTCGACGACCATCGCGCCGATCGACTGGAAGGGCGCTCGCATCAACGTGCTCGATGCCCCGTGCTACCCCGATTTTATCGGCGACGCCTTTGCCGCGATGAGCGTCTGCGAGACGGCTCTGTTTGTGGTCGACGCCGAGGCCGGCCCGCAGCCTACGACGGTTAAGCTCTGGTATGCCGCCGAGGACCTGCGCCTGGCGCGTGCGGTGTTCGTAAACCGCCTGTCGCGCTCCGAGGCCAGCTTTGCGACCACGATGGGCCTGCTGCAAGAGCGCTTTGGCACGCGCCTGGGCGCCGTGACCCTTCCCTGGGGCGAGGGCGAGGACTTTGACGGCATCATCGACCTGGTGCGCATGAAGGCGCGCCATTGCAACGGCACCGAAGCCGTTGAGTCGGAGATTCCCGAGGAGTATCGTGCCCAGGCCGAGGAGGCCCATGACCATCTGTGCGAGCTGGTGGCCGAGGCTGACGACGAACTGATGATGAAGTACTTGGAAGGCGAGGAGACGCTGACGCAGGAGGAGCTTGAAGGCCTGCTGTCGAAGGCGATCGCCGAGCGCATCTTTGTGCCGGTCTTTGCGGGCGATTGCATTAAGGAGCAGGGCGTCAACTCGCTGATGGACGACATCGCCACATACTTCCCGGCGCCGACCGACTACGGCGAGATGCCGCTTATCGACGGCGATTCGCTCAAGATTTCGAGCGACGATGATCGTCCGGTGGCGTTTGTGTTTAAGACCCTGGCCGATCCGCAGCAGGGTCGTATCAGCTTTATTAAGGTGCTGACGGGTACGCTTGAGCCGGGCCTTGAGCTGGTCAACGCGCGCACGCGTAAGGGCGACCGTCTGGCTCACCTGTATGTGATGTGCGGCCGCGACATGACCGAGGTCGGTCACGCCTATGCCGGCGACATTATCGTGGCACCCAAGCTGGCGGCCGAGACGGGTGACACGCTCTCCATTACCGGCAAGGTCGAGGCTGCGGCGTTTAAGTTCCCCAACTCGCAGTACCGCATTGCCATCGAGGCCGAGAATCGCGGGGACGAAGAGAAGCTCTACACGTTTATCGAGAAGGCCTGCAAGGCCGATCCGACCATGAGCATCGATCGTGACGAGGAGACCGGCCAGAC
>CAVKNR010000249.1:0-2366 GCA_963657575.1 Sodaliphilus sp. | reverse complement strand
CGGTCACGCACATGGCGCGCATGTATTCCATGGACGATGCCATGGATCTGGACGAGCTCGACGCATGGCTCCAGCGCACTGAGGATGCCCTCGGTGCCGGCAGCGTTACCTATACCTGCGAGCTAAAGATTGACGGCCTGGGCGTGGCGCTTACCTACCAAAACGGCACCTTCGTACGTGCGGCCACACGTGGCGATGGCACCACGGGCGAGGACGTATCGCTTAACGTCCGCACCATCAAGGATGTGCCCATGCACCTGTCCGAGCCGGCGCTCGCCCACATGGGCGCCGACCGCGAGCGTACCATCGAAGTACGCGGCGAGGTCTACATGCCCAAGGGCAGCTTTGTGCGCCTGAACGACGAGGCCGATGCCGAGGGGCGCGACCCCTTCGCCAACCCGCGCAACGCTGCCGCCGGCAGCCTACGTCAGAAGGATCCCAAGGTCACGGCGCGCCGCGACCTGGCCACCTTTATCTACGCCATCGCCGATACCGACCCGCTGCACGTCCACAGCCAGTGCGAGTTTCTGGACTGGCTGCGTAGCGCCGGCTTTAGCGTCAACCCCAACGTTGCCCGTTGCGCCACGCCGGCCGAGGTCCACGAGTTCTGTGCCCAGGCGCTCGAGCACCGCGGCGACCTGGATTACGACATCGACGGCGTGGTCGTAAAGGTCGACAGCTTCCAGCAGCAGCTCGACCTGGGCTTTACCGCCCGCGCGCCGCGCTGGGCCATTGCCTTTAAGTTCCCGCCCGAGGAAAAGCAAACCGTCCTGCGCGAAATTCGCATCCAGGTGGGCCGCACCGGTGTGCTCACGCCGGTTGCCGAGTTCGACCCGGTGACGGTCGCCGGCTCCACCATCGCGCGTGCCACGCTGCACAATATCGACGAGATCCGTCGCAAAAACGTGCGCGAGGGCGACACCATCATCGTGCACAAGGCGGGCGACGTAATACCCGAGGTCGTGGGCCCGGTGCTCGATAAGCGCCCGGCCGATTCGGTCGACTGGCACATGCCCGAGGTCTGCCCCGTGTGCGGCAGCCCCGTTGTCCACGAGGATGACGAGGTCGCCTACCGCTGCGTGTCCATCGACTGCCCCGCGCAGCTCAAGGAGCGCCTGCTCCACTGGGTGAGCCGCGGCTGCATGGACGTCGACGGCCTGGGCGACGAGATCGTCGACAAGATGATCGCCGCCGGCCTGATCCGCGATGTCGCGGACTTCTACCAGCTCACGGTCGACGACATCGCCGGCTTGGACACGGGGCGCACCTATGCCAGCTCCAACAGCAAAAAGGGCGTCAAGAAGGGCGACCCCATTCCGGTAGGCCTCAAGACGGCCGAGAAAATCATCGCCGAGCTCAACAAGTCCAAGAGCCAGCCGCTCGGTCGTGTGCTGTTTGCCCTGGGCATCCGCCACGTGGGCAAGAGCGTGGGCGAGGTCATCGCCGAGCGATTCCTGTCGATTGACAAGCTCATCTTGGCGAGCGAAGAGGATATTGCCGAGTGCGAGGGCATTGGCCCCAAGATTGCGGCGAGCGTCAAGCAGTTCCTGGCCGTGCCCGAAAATCTTGCCGTGCTGGAGCGTCTGCGCCAAGCGGGCCTGTCTCTCGAGGTCGACTTGGGTACCGCACACGCGCAGGCCGCAGCCGACGCTGGCGTGGCAGGCGAGCTCGCCGACGCACAGCCGCTCGCGGGGCTGACCTTCGTGCTGACAGGCACGCTCGTCAACCGCACGCGCGACGAGGCAGGCGCGGCGCTCAAGGTGCTCGGCGCCAAGGTTTCGGGCAGTGTGTCGAAGAAGACAAGCTATCTGGTCGCCGGCCCCAAGGCAGGCTCCAAGCTCACCAAGGCCGAGCAGCTAGGTGTGCCCGTGTTGGACGAGGACGCGCTCGAGCAGATTCTTGCGACTGGTGAGGTGCCGGAGGCGTAATGGATATAGAGAATCGCAATTGCTTGCAGGTGGAAGGGCGCGCGAGGCATTCCCAAGTGCAGGCAAAAGAGCGCTTAATGATGCGAATTTGCATTGCCGAGCGTGAGCGCGCGGCGGGTGCATCTCGCGATGCCTTTGAGGCGTTGACCGAGCTAGAGGCGAGGCTCGGTCTAGCCTAGAGAGACCGGCACCGTGATCTGCGGCACGTAGGTCGCGGGGTCGTCGCTGATGATGTCGTCGATCAGGGCGATTTCGCGTTGCCCCGCTACGCTGCCAACTTGTCAAAAGCCCCGCGCCGGTTGAGCACGGTAAACGCGACAACACAGATGACTGCCGACAAAATCGATCCGCACGGCGAAGCGATGCCCATGGGAAACAACGTATCGGAATAGGCGTTCGACAGTAGCCACGCGCCCGGCACGCGAATGAGCGCCACGG
>CAVKNR010000248.1:0-2399 GCA_963657575.1 Sodaliphilus sp. | reverse complement strand
CCATCGACAACCGTATGCCCCGCATAGGAGAACACCACGTCGCGCAGCTCGATGAGCGGCGCGACCTCGGCGCCGCCCGCACCGTTCGTGCCCGCCGCACTATTCATATCGATCGTCAAAACGTCGCCCTTCCCCATTTGCATCCCCAGCCGGAACCAGCAGCGCCTACAGCACGGCGCACAACACTGCCAGCAGCGCCACGCCGGCCGCGTAAACCGCATCGCGCCAGCCAAAACCGCTCCGTGCAGGCGCCGGATACACGCCGGCGAAGCCGCGGCAAAGCATGGCCTCGTCCATCGCGCGGCTGCATTCCATCGCCTTGATAAACGTCATGCCCATGATACCCGCCAGCGAGTCGGTGCGCGAAAAACCCGCAGGCGCGGAACCGACGCTGCGCAGCATGACCGATTCGCACAAATCGTGCGCCGTGCGTCCCAGCACCTCGATATGCTTGAGTGCCATATCAAACGTAAAGATAACCTCGTCGGGCAGGTGCAACATTTTGAGCGCCGCCGACATGCGGCTCCACGTGAGGGTCCACGAAACGCCCAGCACCAGCGACACATTAATGAAGGTCTTGAGCGCAATCTTGAGCATGGCGCCCGTAGCGGAAGCACCCAGCAGCAGGGCAGGCAGCGCCAAAACCACTGCGAGTCCCGCGGCGCCAAGCGCCGGCACAAAGGTCGCGCGCAGCCCGCGTACGGGACGCACGGCAACGAGCACCAGCGCGATAGCCACCATCAACATGAGGTACAGCGGGCTCTGTGTCAGACACACGCACAGGACGCAAACGAGCATCCCCACCAGACGCACCGGAGCCGAAACGCAAGAAAGGGCGCGGTCGACCATCGACCCGCCCTCGTGCGCGCCTCCACCCAGGCGAACCCGCTCAAGCAGGCTCGCCAGGTGCAAAACGTTCTTTTGCATCACGCGATGACGAGCGCCCGTGGGCTCGTAACGCTGCTCGACCGCAAGCCAGCTAGGCAGCTCGGCTATTGCCATGAGCACCGCTTTCCTTAACCGTCAGCGAGACCAGACGGAATGCGATGGTGAGCACCGCCACGCCAATCACGCCGGAAAGGATATACATGGCAGCCTGGCCGGCAAAGCCAAGACCCTGCTCCTCGGAATAGGCCTGAAGGTAATCGCCCGTGGGCAGCGCATCGGCAAAGGTCGGGGTATCAAGGCCGACCGAAGCCTGCAGGCTGTCATCGCCAGCCTCCTGAACGGCGTTCGCGGCGCCCTCGGCGTCCCACTCACCCCAGGCGTCACCCGTGGCCAGCAGGCCCAGCGGCGTGGCCACGACAAGCACGGCGACCAGGATGAGCGTGGGGACCAGCGAGGTCTTCTTGGCAGCAGTGCCCTCGGCAGCAAGCTGGCCATCGACGGCCTCGGGCCCGACGATAACGCCCGGCGCCGTCTTCTTGATAAAGCCGTAGATCGCGGCCGTCGCCACGCCCTCGATCACGCCGGCAACCAGCATATGCGGGATCAACATGGCCGGAATAGCCACGGACAGCGGGAAGGGGCAGTACAGCGGCGCGCCCGAAGCGTTGGTGAAGAGCATCGGCTGAATACCGAACTCGATCGCCGCGCACAGGGCCGCCAGGCACAGGCCGACCCAGCCGCTTACGATGGCCGAAACCGAGGTGCCCCAGCTCTTGTCGTGCAAGCGGCTGTTGAGTGCACGGAACACGATAGCAGCGGCAAACGGCAGCACGAAGGCCATGTTAAAGCAGTTGGCGCCAAAGGACAGAATGCCGCCGTCGCCAAACAGCAGCGCCTGCAGCGCCAGCGCGACCGAGACGGCAATGGCAGCAGCCTCGGGGCCCAGCAGCAGCGCGATGAGCGCGCCACCAACGGCGTGACCAGTGGTACCGCCGGGCAGCGGCACGTTGAACATCATGAGCAAGAAGGAGAATGCGGCGCAGATGCCCAGGAACGCCATGTGCTCGCGATCGAGCGTGGCGCGCACCTTCTTGATGCAGTGAACCCAAACGGGCACCATCGCCACTGCCATGACGGCATCGGTCTGCGGGGACAGATAATTATCTGGAATGTGCATGTACGCCTCCCGGTTGTCGGCGCACGGAATTGCAACGCCGCCTGAATCACCTTGTCAGTGTTACGTATTGTCAGATTCGTAACACGCCGCGGGCTATCATAGCAAAACGGCGCGCTGCCGACAAAGCAGCACGCCGTTATGTAATGCGCGTGTCATATATGCAGGCTCAGCAGTGCCTTATACCGAGCATAGCAATCACGTAGGACTCGGCGGCAGCCACCGCTGGCCTATACCCAGCGCAAGCCCTAGCCGCGGACCTCGCCGTTTACGCCCTTGCACACCTTGGTGACGATCTTCTGGTGCGCCTTCTCGACCTCTTCGCTGGTGAGCGTGT
>CAVKNR010000247.1:0-2399 GCA_963657575.1 Sodaliphilus sp. | reverse complement strand
GACCAAAATAAACCTGCCCCTATTTGGTAGGCCAAAGTGGATAAACCCTGCTCCCAACCGCCGAAGACACACGTAAGTGACATGTCCATGAGGGTATAATTTGCACCGTATGTCTGCACAACGCCTGTGCGCGTACGGTTTTATTCGGGCTACCGTCCATTTCCGTGGAGGCACGGTTCGGCGGCCCTAACAAGAGAGGGGTTCTATGTATAAGATCCTGGAGAAGACGCAGTTCTCGGAGAAGGTGTTCAAGTTCCGCATCGAGGCGCCTGCAATCGCCAAGCATGCGCACGCTGGACAGTTCCTCATGGTTCGCGCCAACGAGACGGGCGAGCGTGTCCCGTTTACCCTGGCCGGCTGGAACGGTGACGAGGGCTGGGTCGAGTTCATCTTCATGGTGATCGGCAAGACCACCGAGATGCTTTCCACCTACGAGGCCGGCGAGTCGCTGCGCGACGTCGTGGGCCCGCTGGGCGTTCCCACCGAGATGGCCGAGGGCCCCTGCGCCGTCATTGGCGGCGGCGTCGGCCTGGCAATTGCCTTCCCGGTCGCCAAGCACCTGGTCGAGACCGGCCACGAGGTGCACGCCATCATGGGCGCCCGCACCAAGGACCTCCTGCTCATGGAGGACCAGTTCCGCGAGCTCCTCGACGAGGACCACATCCACATCACCACCGACGACGGCTCCTACGGCGAGCAGGGCGTTGTCACCGCTCCGCTGGAGCGCTTGCTGCAGGACAAGGCCGTGAGCCAGGTCTTCTGCGTCGGCCCCGTTCCGATGATGAAGTTCTCGACCCTCACCGCCCGGAAATACGACACCCCCATCACCGCGTCGCTCAACCCCATCATGGTTGACGGCACCGGTATGTGCGGCTGCTGCCGCGTCGAGGTGGGCGGCGTGACCAAGTTCGCTTGCGTCGACGGCCCCGACTTCGATGCCACCCTGGTCGACTGGGATGACCTTCGTGCCCGCCAGGCCGCTTACCGTTCCGAAGAGGGCGAGTCCCTCAAGGCCTATGAGGAAAAGAGCTGCGCATGCCACTAGTTAACGGTCGTTTCGTTGCCGATATGAAGTCGCCCCGCACCCCCGATAACGAGGAGCCGGCTGCCGAGCGCGCCTGCGACTTCCGCCCCGTCGACAAGGGCTTCACCGAGGAGATGGCGCTGGCCGAGGCCGAGCGCTGCCTCAACTGCAAGAAGCCGTTCTGTGTTGAGGGCTGCCCCGTCAACATCAACATCCCCCGCTTTATCGAGCAGATCCGCGAGAAGGACTTCGGCGGCGCTCTCGATACCATCCGCGAGGACTCCATGCTCCCCGCCATCTGCGGCCGCGTCTGCCCGCAGGAGAACCAGTGCGAGGGCAAGTGCATCCGTGGTAAGAAGTCCGAGCCCGTGGCCATCGGCCAGCTCGAGCGCTTCCTGGGTGACCGCCCCGAGCTCGCCTCCACGCCCAAGATGGCTCCCAAGAACGGCAAGAAGGTCGCCGTCGTCGGTTCCGGCCCGTCCGGCATCACCTGCGCCGGCGAGCTCGCCCGCAACGGCTTTGACGTCACCGTCTTCGAGGCCTTCTTTACCGGCGGCGGCGTGCTGGTCTACGGCATCCCCGAGTTCCGTCTGCCCAAGGCGGTCGTCAAGCGCGAGATTGACGGCCTGGAGGACATGGGCGTCAAGTTTGAGTACAACTCCGTCGTGGGCAACATGGCCACGGCCGAGGAGCTGTTCGAGCAGGGCTTCGACGCCATCTATGTGGCGACCGGCGCTGGCCTGCCCAAGTTCCTCAACGTCCCCGGCGAGAACCTGCCCAACGTCTTCTTCGCGAACGAGTACCTCACCCGCGTGAACCTGATGAAGGCCAACAAGTTCCCCGAGTACGACACCCCCACCAAGCACGGCAAGAACGTCGTCGTCTTTGGTGGCGGCAACGTGGCTATGGACGCCGTCCGTACCGCCAAGCGCCTGGGCGCCGAGCACGCCATCATCGCCTACCGTCGTACCGAGGACGAGATGCCCTGCCGTCGCGCTGAGCTGCACCATGCCAAGGCCGAGGGCGTCGAGGTTCTGCCGCTCGTCTCCCCGCTCGAGTTTGTCGCTGGCGAGGACGGCTCCGTGTGCGCCGTCAAGGTCCAGAAGATGGAGCTCGGCGAGCCCGACGAGTCCGGCCGCCGTCGTCCGGTGCCCATCGAGGGCGCCATCGAGGAGATCCCCTGCGACGTCGCGATCTCGGCCATCGGTACCAACGCCAACCCCTTCGCAAAGAAGATCGGCGGCAAGATGGAGCTCAACAAGTGGGGCTACATCGTTGCCGACGAGGAGACCGGCCAGACCACCGATCCCCGCATCTGGGCCGGCGGCGACATCGTCACCGGTGCCGCTACGGTCATTCTGGCGATGGGCGCCGG
>CAVKNR010000246.1:0-2433 GCA_963657575.1 Sodaliphilus sp. | reverse complement strand
TCGGGCATGTACTCGCGATGCTGCTTGGCGTCGAAGCTCTCCTCGAACACGCGGCAGCCGTTGCGCTTGATGATGCGCCCGGGCACGCCCACGACGGTGCAGTTGTCGGGCACGTCCTTGACGACGACCGAGTTGCCGCCGATTTTGACGTTGTTGCCGATGTGGATGTTGCCAAGCACCTTGGCGCCCGTGCCCACCGTGACATTGTTGCCCAAGGTGGGGTGACGCTTGCCGGTCTCGTTGCCGGTGCCGCCGAGCGTGACGCCCTGGTAGAGCACACAGTTATCGCCCACGATGGCGGTCTCGCCAATAACGACGCCCATGGCGTGGTCGATAAAGAAGTGCTTGCCGATCTGCGCGGCGGGATGAATCTCGACGCCGGTGATGTGGCGGGTGATTTGCGAGAGCACACGGGCGAGTGAGCGATGACCGTGTTCCCACAGCCAGTGCTCGGGCACATGATTCCACTTGGCGTGCAAGCCGGGGTAGGAAAGGAAGATGACCAGACCGTTTTGCGCAGCGGGGTCTTGCGCCTGGACGGTCTTGATGTCCTCTCGAATGGTGTTGATAAAGCTCACCGGCCGCCCTCCCTTAGCGCCATGGCAATGCGATTCAATAAAGTATAGCGATTCGCTAGGGATTAAAAAGGACAATCTTGGCGGCTTTGCGCTACAAGTGTCAGTTATGCAAACTTGCTGGTAATGGAGTCATGCTTTTGTGGGGTTGCGCACGAGGGGGCACCGCAACCGTATACTGGTCAACTTGGACGTATCCGCGCCCACAACTGAGAGGTTTTACTTCATGGGTTTCATCAATTTTATTGCCGAGCTGCTTAAGGACCCGCGCACCGCGATCGCCAGCTGGATCGCCGCCGGCCCGCTTATGGCCTACGGCTGCGTGTTCCTGATCATCTTTATCGAGACGGGCGTGGTGTTCTTCCCGTTCCTTCCCGGTGATTCGCTGCTGTTCGCCTCGGGTTTCTTTGCCCACAACGGCGGCTTTAACATCGTGGCGCTTCTGGCCACCGCATGGGCCGCTGCCATTTTGGGCGATCAGTGCAACTTTATGATCGGTCACTTCTTTGGCCGCAAGATCATCGCTTCGGGCAAGGTCAAGGCCATGACGCCCGAGCGCATCAAAAAGTCCGAGGACTTCTTGGACAAGTGGGGTCACCTGGCCATCTTCCTGGGTCGCTTCTTCCCGTTTATCCGCACCTTTGTGCCCTTTATCGCTGGCATGGGCGGCATGCACTGGCGCAACTTTGTCGTCTTTAACGTGCTGGGCGGCATTACCTGGTCGACGGTCTTTACGCTGCTGGGCTACTTCTTTGGCGGCATTCCCTTTGTGCAGGAGCACTTTGAGCTGCTGATTATCGGCATCGTTGCCGTGTCGATCATCCCGACCGTGGTCGGTCTGGTTAAGGCCAAGCTGGGTAAATAGAACGCCTAGCTCGAGCCAGCGCGCAGACCGTACAGTTGAGGCCCGTCACCGCTTACGGTGGCGGGCCTCTTTAGTTTCGGTCAAATGAAATTACTTTAGTTAGTTAAAGAAAAACGTTTTATCCGACGCGCGTGCGGAGTACAATCTCGTGCATGCGAATCGACGTGCCATCGGCTTTGATGCTGTTCGCGTGTCCCGTCCGGCTCTACGCTCCGGGCGTGCGACGTTGCGACGCGGCCGGCCTCGGTCCTTGCGTGCGGGTTCGCGAGTTTGCAACTGTGTATGTAAGGAGCGACATATGACTGTCGAGAAGAAGGATATCGATTGGGGTAGCCTCGGCTTTGGCTACATGAAGACCGATTACAGCTACGAGGCCCATTGGAAGGACGGCGAGTGGGACGAGGGCGGCCTGACCACCGACCACACCCTGCATGTCTCCGAGTGCGGCGGCATCTTCCATTACTGCCAGGAAGTCTTTGAGGGCCTGAAGGCTTACACCGCCGAGGACGGCAGCATCGTCTGCTTCCGTCCCGACATGAACGCCGAGCGCATGTACAACTCCGCCCAGCGCCTCGAGATGCCCCCGTTCCCCAAGGACAAGTTCGTTGAGGCCGTCAAGCAGGTCGTTTCTGCCAACGCCGCCTGGGTTCCGCCCTTCGGCTCTGGCGCGACCCTGTACGTGCGTCCGTTTATGATCGGCTCCGGTGACGTGATCGGCGTGGCTCCCGCTCCTGAGTACACGTTCCGTATTCTCGTGACCCCGGTCGGTCCGTACTTTAAGGGTGGCCTCAAGCCCTTCAAGCTGCGCGTTTCCGAGTATGACCGTGCGGCACCTCACGGCACCGGCAACATCAAGGCTGGCCTGAACTACGCCATGTCCCTTAAGCCCACGATGGAGGCCCATCGCGAGGGCTATGCCGAGAACCTGTATCTCGACTCCGAGTCCCGCACCTATGTCGAGGAGACCGGTGGCGCCAACGTCCTGTTCGTGAA
>CAVKNR010000245.1:0-2436 GCA_963657575.1 Sodaliphilus sp. | reverse complement strand
CCAGGGCCTCCCACATGGCGGTCTGCGCGATGCAGTAGAAGTAGATGTTGTCCTGGCCAATGAACTGGTAGATCTGTGCGTCATCCGAGCACCACCAGTCGCGCCAGTCGAGCGAGCTGTGCTGGTAGGTGGGAGCGGGGACCTGCGTGGAATCGGTGGCGGGCTCGCCCATAAGCGCGGCATCCTGGGCGGCGACACCCTCGGTCACGCCGGCGGCCTTGGCATCGCGTGCGAGCACGGTACGGGTGTAGCTGATGGGTGCCCACAGGCTCTCGGGCCAGCACCAGCAGGTGACGTCGGTCACGCCGTCAACCTCGGGCACCGGAACGCCCCAGTCGATGTTGCCGGTGATGCGGAAGGGCACGAGCGCCTTGCCGCTGCGGAAGCGCACGCCGCCGTTGGCGAGCACCGCGTGAGCGTCGTCGCGCTCCTTCCAGCTGGGGAAGGTGACGGTAAAGCTGCTCTTGTTGCCCTCGGGCTCCAGCACAGTATGCTCGGGCAGCTGGTCCTCGACGGCGTCGAAAGCCTCGCGGAACTTGTTCTGAATGTAGAGCTGTGCCGGCAGCAGCCACTCCTCCATGGTCTTGGAGACCACGGAGCGAACCTGCGGGTTCTGGGCGAGCTTGGCGGTGTAGGTCTTCATAAAGTCGAGGTAGGCCGGAAGGTCGAAGTAGAGGTTGTCGACCGGGCGCAGCTCGGGCACCTCGCCGGTGAGCTGGCTCTTGGGCGCGATGAGCTCCTCGGGCTCAAACTGGTGACCCAGGTCGCACTCGTCGGCATAGGCCTTCTCGGACTTGCAGCCCTGGATGGGGCAGCGGCCGATCACCTGGCGGCCGTTGAGGAACGTGCCGGCCTTGGCATCGTAGAACTGCAGCGTGGAGCGCTTGGAGATAGTGCCCTGCTCGTGCAGGCGCTCGATAATCTCGGCGGTTACCTCGTTGTGAATCTGCGCAGCCGGCTCAAGGCCCGAGCCGCCGTAGATGTCACAGCTGATGTTGTAGTTGTTGAGGGTCGCTGCTTGGCGGGAGTGATTGGACTCGACGTACTCGTTAATGGACTTGTCGTAGCCCTCGTTCTCCTTGAGCTTGCGGTAGCTCTCCATGATGGGCGAGCCGTAGCAGTCGGTGCCCGAGGTGAAGATGACGTTCTCGCGGCCCAGACGGTCGCGCAGGAAGCGGGCGAAGAAGTCGGCCGGGACAAAGACGCCGCCGACGTGGCCAAAGTGAAGGCCCTTGTTGCCGTAGGGCTCGCCGGCGGTAACGATGGCGCGGCGAGGCCAGCTGGGACGGTCGTTCATGGAGTATTTGGATGCCATGGGATTCCTTCGCATATGGTGAGAGCGCAGCCGGGCGTGGGGCTCGGCGGCGCGGTGGTCAATTCGTGCATATCGTTCGACATTATCGCACATGCGGACGGGTACGTGGCAGGGGCGCTATCCTAAGATGCTATGAATGAGATTTCCAACATACATGCGTTTGAAGACGAGGATTTTCTGCACGCCTGCTTTGTGTGGGGGATGGCCGTGCTCGGCGCATTTGCTGTGTGCTTGGTGCCGGTGTTTATGCTGATGGGCGGGCCTGCGGACTTGGATGCGGCTGACGCGGGCGGCTGGACCACGGTCTTGGGCTGGATAGTCGGCTTAGCTGCGGTTTCGGCGGCGTCATTTGCCGTGCACGAGCTGGTGCACGGTGTGTTTTTTAAGCTGCTGGCGCCTGCGGGCGCGAAGGTGACCTTTGGGGCGAATCGCGAGACGGCGATGATCTATGCCTGCGCCGAGGGCGTGGTATATTCGCGCCGGCGGTACGTGGCAGTTTGCCTGGCGCCGACGGTTGTTGTGACGACAGCGTTTGCCCTGGGGTTTGCGTTCTCGGGCTATCCGCTGCTGTGCTACCTGGCGGCCGGCTTGCATTTGTCGGGCTGTGTGGGCGACTGGTACTACGTGCGAACCATTCTGCGCGATCGCCGCATTGTTGCCTGCGAGGACACGTCCTTTGGCGTGCGCTTTTTCGCAAAGTAGTCTTTTTGGAATGATTTTTCTGGGACGGGGATTAAAAAATCATTGCGGGAGAGGAGATGTTGATGAAGCCGTTGTTGTTGCACGCTTGCTGCGCACCGTGCTCGCTTGAGCCGGTCCGCCTGCTGCGCGAGGAGGGGTTTGAGCCCACAATCTGCTGGACCAACCCCAATATTCAGCCGCACGATGAATGGCAGCGTCGCCTGGACGAGCTGCGCCGGTGGTGTGCCGAAGGCGGCATCGAGCTCGTCGAGGCGGGGGAGGACCGGGAGCGCTGGGAGGCCGGCGTGGCCCCGCTGGGCGCCGATCGAGCCCGTCGCTGTCGCGCATGCTATGCCCTGCGTCTGGCCGAGGCGTGCCGTGTGGCCCAGGAGCGCGGGTTTGAGTTTGTGGGCACGACGCTCGCCGTCTCGCCGTACCAG
>CAVKNR010000244.1:0-2443 GCA_963657575.1 Sodaliphilus sp. | reverse complement strand
TTGTTGGTGCTGAGTGCCTTGTTTCCCGTCCCAAACGATCTACCCCGGGTCCCCGGTGGTTGCGGTGGGCGTGTTTGGTTGGTGCCTGTTGATGGTCTGGGTATCGGGGAGGGCGGGCTCCGTTATAATCGCCTAGAACATTAAATGGAAACGGGACGGGAGCCATACATGCGCCAGGGTTTCGACAACGCGAAGTATATCGAGCTGCAGGCTGCTCACATTAAGGAGCGCATCTCGCAGTTTGGTGGCAAGCTCTATTTGGAGTTTGGCGGTAAGCTGTTCGATGACTATCATGCGAGCCGCGTGCTGCCGGGTTTTGAACCGGACAGCAAGTTCCGCATGCTCAAGAGCATCGCCGACGATGTCGAGGTTATCATCGCGATCAACGCGAACCACATCGAGAAAAACAAGGCTCGTGGTGACCTCGGCATTACCTATGACGAGGATGTGCTGCGCCTGGTTGACCTGTTTCGCGGCAACGGCTTTGCTGTCGCGGCTGTGGTCATCACCCAGTACGCCGGCCAGCCCGCTGCCGATGTGTTCCGCAACCGTCTGAACGCGCTCGGTATTCCCGCCAAGCTGCACTATCCCATCGAGGGGTATCCGCACGATGTCGATCTGATCGTGTCCGACGATGGCTACGGCAAGAACGAGTTTGTCGAGACCACCCGACCGCTCGTCGTGGTCACTGCCCCCGGTCCTGGCTCGGGCAAGCTTGCCACCTGCCTGTCTCAGCTCTATCACGAGCACAAGCATGGCACGGCCGCCGGCTATGCCAAGTTCGAGACCTTCCCTGTCTGGAATCTTCCTCTGACGCATCCGGTCAATATTGCCTACGAGGCCGCCACGGCTGACCTCGACGACGCCAATATCATCGATTCGTTCCACCTTGAGGCCTACAACAAGACCACGGTCAACTACAACCGCGACGTCGAGGCCTTCCCGGTAGTCCGTGCCCTGATGGAAAAGATCTTGGGCAAGAGCCCCTACCAGAGCCCTACGGACATGGGCGTCAATATGGTCGGCTTTGCCATCACCGATGACGATGCCTGCCGCGACGCTTCCAAGATGGAGATCGTCCGCCGCTACTTTACCGCGGTCGAAAATGTGCGCCGTACCGGCGTGGGCGATGAGCAAGTCGACCGTCTCAAGATTATTATGAAGAAAGCCGGCATCGATAAGAACTACTCACCGGCGCGCTCGGCGGCCCTCACCAGGGAGCAGCTGACGGGTGGTCCCGTGGGTGCCATGGTCATGCCCGATGGCTCCGTGGTGACCGGCAAGACTTCCACGCGCCTGGGCGCCGCGAGCTCGCTCATCATGAATGCACTTAAGCATGTCTCGGGCGTCGACCTTGAGCTCGAGGTCATTAGCGATGAAGCGATCGAGCCCATCAGCAAGCTCAAGACGCATTTCCTGGGCAGCAAAAACCCGCGCCTCCACACCGACGAGACGCTTATGGCGCTGTCGATCACCTCGGCCACGAGTGAGACGGCCGCTCGCGTCCTTTCGGGCCTGGAGCAGCTGCGCGGTTGCGATGCCTTCTTTAGCGTGATTATCTCGCCGACGGACGAGACGGTACTGCGCAAACTGGGTATCAACGTGTGCTGCGAGCCCAAGTTTGAGCGCCGTGGTTTCTTCCATCGCTAAGTTTGAAGCACCGCGGTAATTGCATTGCATTTTGGCCGTATCGGGTTAGCGCCCGGTACGGCTTTTTGATCAATAAAGCGCCTATTTCGGCGAAAAATAGCTGTTTACCTGCCTAGAAACAATTTGAGCGGTATACAATAACCGTAACTGTTTCATCCTTAGCGGGATGCCGCATGATGGATATTACCTGCCATCGTGAGGTGTGTCGGTCGCGCACGGCGCGTTAGATGCTCGTGCTCGGTTTGAGGAGGCTGCTATGGCGGGCAAGGGTCGTGCGAGTGTCAACGATATGAAGCGTGTCGAGGTGCTGGTGTTGATGGAGATCGACCAGCAAACCGAAGACAATGGCGGGCCGTATGGTTTCTCGCGCAAAACGCTTGCCGAGCGCGTGGGGGTTTCGCCGTATCGTGCCCGCGCCGCAATCGATCGCTTGGATTCCGAAGGCATGATTGATGTCGTCTCGCGTTATAGCGACGACGGCGGTCAGCTTGCAAATGGCATTTGCCTCACCGAACGTGGCGAGTGGTATCTTGAGGGCGTCCGTACCGGCATGCTCGTTCAAGAAATGCTTGAGGACGAGGTTGCTGATCGATAGCAGCATGTAACCCTTGCCATAGCGACGCCGCCTGGGAAACCGGGCGGCGTTTTGTTTCAAGATTGAGAAATGCAATCTCACGCGAGAAAAATTGCGAACGGTCCGCGGCGCGAGTATTACAATGAAGACCCGTAAGATGTGGATAAACAACTTCTACGGGAAGCGCAGGTAACTCAATATGACCAAGCATGTGTTCGT
>CAVKNR010000243.1:0-2451 GCA_963657575.1 Sodaliphilus sp. | reverse complement strand
CTTGGTCGCCGGCGTCACGCAAGCACGAAGTGCGTCCTCGTCAATCTGGAATTGCGCAGGCTCCGTATCCAAAAAGACCGCCTTGGCATGGTTAGCCACGACGATGCTCTCGTACAGGCCAAAGGCCGGCGTGGGGATAATGACCTCGTCGCCGGGGTTGAGCATAGCCATGAATGTTGCCGACAGGGCCTCGGTCGCGCCGTCGGTCAGGATGACCTCGTCGGCCGAAAACGTAAGGCCCGCGTCCCCCATGTAGGCAGACAACGCCTCGCGCAGGGCGGGGCGACCGTTGTTGGGCGGATAATGCGTGTCACCGCGATTGAGCGAGGCAGTCACCTCAGCGCTAATCACATCGGGCGTGGGAAAATCGGGCTCGCCGAGCGCGAGCGCAATGCATCCCGGATGCTGCGCGGCGAGTGCGTTGATCCGGCGGATGCCGGAGGGCTTGAGCGTGGCAAGCGAGGTATTCATGGGCAGACGCATGGCGTTCCTTTCGTAAGGGTTGCACTAGGATAGCGCGGCGAGGCGTCACCAGACGGTGTAACCTAAACGGAAACCAACCGGAAAGGAGGCGGCATGGAGACGACCGCACGCGGCGATGCACCAAAAGCACTGCATAACATCGCGTTTGTCAGTATTCCCGAGAGCGCCGATCTTGAGTTTTTGCTCTGGGACCTGCAGGATGCCATCGCGGCGTATGCCCGACTTTCCGGTACTTCGCTCCCCCGTCTGGTCGCTCTGGAGACGGATGATGGCGGCAGCGCTGCGGACGGCATTGTATTCGCTGTTGAGAATGCGCTCAATAACGAGGCGATGAGCGTCGTTGAGCAGGCGCTTGATTGCCTTGGGGGCACGGAAACGCGCGTCTATGTCGTTGTTCTAGCCGACTGCGGGAGTCCCGAGCGAGCGCACACGGTCGTTGGCCATCTGCGCGAAGCGTGCGAGCGTCGGGGGTTGTCGTGGTGCGGTGGCATTGTCGTCTGCACCGGCACCGGCATCGCAGCGCTTCGCCACTCCCCGCGCATGGGCCTCTTGCGCCGACCGTTTTCCGAAGCCATGGACAAGCTCGTAGGTGCGGTGCGTATGGGTTGCTCGGTTGAGCATGCGCAGCGACTCGGCGGCGGCAGTGCCGAGGACGTCGACACCAATGGCATGGTTTTTGCCGAGCCAGCCGTGCCGGCGCCAATCTGGCAAGCCGTTATAAAACGCCTTGGCGCTCACGCTCAATCAAATATTTAAACTAACGAGCGCCCCAATCAACGGCCTCGCGCCAGCGCTCTACAAGGCGTTCCAGGCGCCATGCCGCATTGGCGGGACTTGTCGACGGCAGAACGATAGCCGGCAGCCCCGTGCGCTCTTGTAGATAGCGCTTGTAGAGCCGGCCAGCTGTACCACCGTTGCATATCACCTGCTCAATGGGAGCTGCGCCGGTAATGCGCTCGGCATGCGCCGGAACGACGTTTTTGATGCTCGCGTCGCTTGAGCCCTTAATGTCGCAGCTCTCGATTGCATCCCACAGGGCTACGCCGCCGTTCAGCAGCATGAATCGCTTGGCGGCAATAGAGGCATCGAGCGTCGCGGGCTCACCACTTGCCAAAGGATCGCCCTCGTTGGGCGGCACAGGCACACCGAGGCACGCGGCCATCGCGCGCCAAAAGCGATTCTGAGGGTTGCCGTAATAAAAGGCATTGGCGCGCGAAAGCACCGAGGGAAACGATCCGAGTACCAAAACGCGCGAGTGCTGGTCGAACACGGGCTCAAACCCATGCTCAATATGCTGATAACCCTCATCTGGCGTGGCCACGAGCTAGGCCCTCAACAGATAACGCACCTCATAGGGCGCAAGTTCAAGGGAGCCCGGCAGCTCGACCGTGGGCGCATCGTCGGCAAGCAGGTCGACGAAGGAGCCGTTGAGTTCGCCGGCTCCAAAGGTATAGGGCTCGTTCACGGCATTGACCGCCACGAGCACCGTCGCGTCGTCGCAGGCGCGCTCGAACAGCAGCTGCTTGTTCTGGATCACCACGTTGCGATAGGCACCGTAGTTGAGAGCACGGGCCGCCGCGTCGTCGGCCGAGCGAAGGTGCGCCAGCTGCGTGATGAACGCCGTCAGCTCGTTGGGCGCAGGCTCATCGAGCGCAGGGCGCAGCGCCCAGTCGCCATCGGGGCCGCCCTTTTCGCCAGCAATTCCCCACTCGCTGCCGTAGTAGACGCACGGGATGCCCGGCATGCCAAACAGCATGCCATAAGCGGGGCGCAGGCAGGACTTGTCGGTAAGGATGCTTGCCAGGCGCGGCACGTCGTGGTTGTCGACAAACGACAGCAGGTGCTTGCCGCGGTAGATGCACCAGGGGTCGCCGCCAAACTGACGGTGCAGCGAGTGCGCGATCTCGAACATATTGACCGAGTTAAAGCTGGAGTACAGGCCCTTGTAGCACTCGTAGTTGGTGCAGG
>CAVKNR010000242.1:0-2451 GCA_963657575.1 Sodaliphilus sp. | reverse complement strand
CCGGCAGCAGGCCCGTGTCGTAGCCCGAGTGGTTCTGCATGGTCACGTCGAAGATAAACTGCGGATCGGCGTTCTGATCGAGCAGCTCAAGAATCTTGTCATAGGTAGCCTGGTCGGTCACCATGCCGCGCAGGGTATCGGCACCCTGGAAATCGTTGATGGACAGGAACCGGTCAAAGCCAAAATCCTTGTAGACGTTCTCGCGGTTCCAGTTGGTGGCGTGGTTGGGGTGCATGGCCGTGGTGGAATATCCGAGCGACTTGAACTGCTCTGCCAGGTTCCCGGTCGTTTCCATGTTGTAGATGGTGTAGGGGTACACGCCCGAGCCCAGGTTGGCCATGGAGTTGCCGGTCATAAACTCAAACTCAGTATTGGCGGTGCCGCCGCCGTAGGCGCTCACGTAGAGCTTGCCGCGGCTGAGGCAGTTGGACAGGTTCTTAAAGTACTGCGGGCCCTCGTAGCCGGCGCGCATGTTCTGGTAGATGGACAGGTCCGAGAAGGTCTCGTTCATGATGGCGATGACCGTGGGCTTCTCGCTGTCGAACTGCTCCTTTGCGGCGGTGCGCTCGTCACTCTTGGCGGCCTCGGACTTGTCGTAGGCCTTGGCGTACTTTTTGAGCGTGGCCTTGGCATCGTCGACGGAGTAGTCGGCGGGTTTTGGCGGCTTGATGGACTGCGCTGCGCTAATGAAAGCGGGCAGGTAGCCCTCGCGCCAGTAGCTCTCGAGCGGGCGCCAGGTGTAGACGGTGATGCCGAGGGTGTTGTAGTAGTCGATGAGCGTGACGTGCGCGGTCACGCCGCCCAGGCACAGCACGGCGACGAGCAGGTTGGTGAGCAGCATACGCTTGGCGTTGGCGGCGCCCTTCTGACGGTGCGGTGCCACCAGGCCGGCGTACTCGCATAGCAGCATGGCGATGGCGGTAAAGCCCATGGACAGCACGCAGAACAGTGAGATCGAGAAGGTGTAGCCGGTGCCGGCGACCGCGGCGGCGGTGGAGATGGCCGAAAGGTCGCCCGGCTGGATGGGCATGGATTTAAACGTGATGACGAAGAACTCGGCAATGCCCAGGACAAAGAGGGCAAAGGCCAGGACCGCGGGAGCTGCGCCGTGGCGCTGGAACAGGAAGAACAGGCCGACCATGAGCGTGGTGATGATGGCCCACTCGAGCAGGATGCACAGGGGGTAGACCCAGGTAAAGTCGTGGTTGGACGAGACCTCCATGCCCAGCAGCGCAAAGACGCCGGCGAGCAGCAGGCACAAGACGGCGGCGACGAGCGGTTTGTCCACAAAGGCGCCGCGCAGGCGGGCGAGCTTGCCGGTGGGGGCGGGGGCGTCGGGCCCGGCGAACGCAAAGACGCGCGGGGCGATGCGGTCGCGGGCGATACTGGCCCAGGCGCAGCCGGTGAGGATGGCATTGGTCAGGATGAGCATCACAAAGGCGAGCGGCTCGTTTTGCGCGACGAGGCCAATAGCGCCCCAGACGGTCAAAAAGAGCTGGAACAGGCCGAAGGCGACGCTCCAGGCGAAGGCGCCCTTGGCAACGGTGCCCGACTGAGCGCGAATGGCCTTGGCTTCGCGCGAGACAAGGTAGACGGTCGCCGCAAGACCGACGAGCGAGATGGCGGCAGCGAACATGCTGAGACTCCTCACAAACTTAAAACCTACGAAAGCGGGGGTTTACCCGATTGTTACCTAAATATGCGCTGCATTTGCGGGCTGCGCACAACAACCAGCCATATTAACGCGCATGTGCGGCGGTGTGGCGCAATGTAGCGGCGGCCTGCGCGATAATGGACGGGAATTACACGGAAACGTAAAGGCTTCTTAAAGAATTGGCGAGGATAGAGCTATGGGCGAGCAGGTTTGTATGACGGGCGCCGAGTACTGCGACGGAGCTGCGGGCGTGGATGCGAACGGTTATCCGGTCGAGACTACGGGTAACGCGGTGCTGGACATCTTGGAGCACCGTTCCTCCACGCGCGCCTTCGCGCATGATGACGACGACCGTTCCGTGGCGGTGACCGACGAGCAGCGGGCGGCGATTCTGCATGCGGCGAGTCGCGCGCCGTCGGCGGGCGCCATGATGATGTATTCCATCGTGAGCATCCGCGAGCAGGCTACGCTGGACCGCCTGGCCGACCTGTGCGACCACCAGCCCATAATCGCCAAGGCGCCTTGGGCACTGATATTTGTGGTCGATTATGCCAAGTGGATCGATCTGTTTGAGCACGTGGGCTGCTTTGAGCCCGAGTTTGTCGAGCGCACGGGCAAGGCGCCCCGCCGTGCGCCGGGTTTGGGCGACTTTGCCATCGCGGCCCAGGACGCCGTGATCGCCGCGCAAAACGCCGTGGTTGCCGCCGAGGCCCTGGGCCTGGGGAGCTGCTACATCGGTGATATCGTCGAGAATGCCGAGGAAGTTGCCGAGCTGCTCGATCTGCCGCCCTATACCA
>CAVKNR010000241.1:0-2456 GCA_963657575.1 Sodaliphilus sp. | reverse complement strand
GAGGCAGCCATAAGACCCTCCCATGAACGACCCGGCCCAACAAGCCCGGATGAAACACGTGCTACATCAGTATACAGGGAAGTGGGGTAGCGGGGTACAAGCACGCCAGCGGCAAACCGAGAGCATCAACGATGTGCCGATCGCGGAATGAGATCTCGTAATAATTGACTCTCGGCCATATTATTGAGGGGCATGACTCGCGTTCGTATGGTTGTAGGTGCTGGCGATGAACGACATTGACCTTGCTGTTCCGTTGATGGATGGACCAAGCTATGACCGCGCCTGCAGTCTCGTGCCTTCCGAATACGTTGAGGCATGGGAGTGGTTTCTGGGTGAGGAACAGCGCGGCGGCGTTTGGACCAGCCTTCCGCACCACACCAAGGAAGATAGCCCTCAGTATCAGTACCGTTTGAGAATTGGCTCGGACTTCTTTCCCGTAACGCGGGATTCAGGGATCTTCTGGCCGGGCCAGGATCGGGTGAAGCAAGATCCCAATAAGATCTTTGCGCTTTCGGTCCATAACTCTAAAAAGAGCTTCTACACCGATGTGCCTCCGCTCTATTTGGATGACGGTACGTGGGTCATTAAGTATTCGGTCCAAGCGCCAGGCGCCGTTGGTTCTCGAGACCAGAATTACAACCGTAAAATGCTCAACTGCATGGAATGTGGCGTCCCAGTCGGAGTCATATTTGCAACCGAGGTGGGCTATAAGGTGCTCGGCCTTGCGTTTGTTGAGCGGTTCGAGCCCGAAAACGGATGGTTTGTTCTGCACGGTCCTGTTCATAAAGGCGGACCGGACCCTCGTTTTGCGCCCGACATGAGTTATCTGAAGCACATACCCGTCGATATTGAGTTTGCCGGACAGGGTGTGACCGACGACGAAAAGGTCCGCTATGCGTTAAGGCGCGAGCGATTGGGGCAGCAATGGTTCCGCAAGCAGCTCGTTGCCGCCTATGATGGCCGTTGCGCGGTGTCGGACTGCGGCGTCAGCGAAGCTCTGGAGGCTGCACATATCGAGAATTACTCGGGACCCAAATCGCAGGTTGCCAGCAACGGTATTCTGCTTCGGCGCGATCTTCATTCCCTATTTGATGCTCACCTGATTTCGTTTGAGCCTGTTTGCGGCGAATATCGGCTGTGCGGATCGTACCTGCTGGATAAGACCGACTACGCTTCCTTTGCGGGTGCGACGCTAAGGCAGCCGAATGAGCGTCAGTGGCGACCCGATACGGTGTTTCTTGAGGCCCATCGCATTGAGTTCGATCGCTCGGAAAAGAAGCGTGAAAAGGCGGGGCTTCTGCCGTATTAGCGTATTTGGCTTTGGCATTCTTTGACGATCGTGTTGTTTGATCGGATCGCGTGGCGATGCAATCTCGCGCCCGCCCGCCGGTGCATGCTCTTCCTGATTTGTATAGCGAGAGGGGAGCGTGTATGAGCTGGCGAGGCGATATTGTGATGGGGAAGTACGGAAAACTGCCGTGTGCCCTTATAGACAACAATATGTTTCCGAGCGTAGAGGTTGATTGCGGGTCGTTTGTCGTCACCTGCCCTTGCTGCGGCTCGCAAATACCGTGTCTCGACATTCGGTTTATCGATGCGCGCGACAGACTCAGCGACGAAGTGAGAAAACGGACAGGCGTTCATATGCCGGTGTATCCGGAGAAATGCCCTGTTTGTGGCCTCGATATCGTGTACGACGCCGGCGACGAGGGATAGGTGATGCGGAGGAGTTGGCTGTGAGTGTCTTTTGCCTCTACAAATAAATCCCCTCACCGAGTTGCTTGTGGAACTCGGCGTGATGGTCGCGTGCCCAGGTAAAGAGCGCCTGGTCAAAGTCGGTACGCGTGGCCGGGACGCCAAAGACGCCGGCAACTTCGACGCGTATAAACTCCAGTGTCGGCAGCTTGTTGATGGCAGTGAGGGCAAACGGGGACGAGGGCTCCTCGAACAGATAGCGGCTGCCTTGCAGCGCGTCGCAACTGGTGCACGTGTTGCCGAGCGACGGGGCTTTGGAGGCTCGCGCGCCTACGGGCTTGTAGCCGCAGCGCTTATGAAGGTAGTCGCGGATCTCGCCCGGTACGCAGCCAAGAGCGGGCACGATGGCGAGTGCGTTGGCGTTGGCCGTGTCGATGGCAATGTACCCGGCTTCGTTGGGCGCGTGCGCGATGGCGATGCTCTCGTCGTTATCGGTTCGATAGGGAATGCCGAAGGCCGCGACCGAGGTCTCTTTGTGACACTTCCAGCACTCGCGCTTGCCCAGTACTAGATATATATACGGCGCTGAGGGGTCGGATCGGTCAACACCGGGCAGCCACTCGGCAAAGGGCTCGGGGTTGACGCCGCTGGGTACATACCAGATCTTCTTGGTCCGGTCCCATTTGGCGCCCAGCGCCTTGGCTTCTTCTTTGCGTGAAAAGGGAACATCGAGCTCGGTGCGCATGGCGGCTCCTTGGTGC
>CAVKNR010000240.1:0-2486 GCA_963657575.1 Sodaliphilus sp. | reverse complement strand
GCCACCGCGGCAGCACGCTCAAACACACCCGAAGCAACGGTAACCTGGGCATCAACCGGGGCATGGCAGCCCGGGAAGACAGGCGCGACGAGCTGCGAGATATACGGATCGGGCTTGGTCGCAAAGGCGTTCTCATGCAGGGCCAGCGGAGCGGGGGCCAGATTACCGGCAAAGCTAAGCGCGCCCTCCGGTGTGTCAAACGAAGCCATAATACGAGCGCACAGCCAACGCGGCAGACCCATCAGGCGCGACAGACGAACCAAGCGTCGCTCAGACTCGTCTACATCGGACGCAGTGGCAAAGTCCTCAACGTTGTCCGCGACCTTATGCAGCACGGCATTGGCCAAACCGGCGGCAGACTTAGCTCCGCTGCGCACCAGCTCAACGCCCTGACTCACCGCAACGCGGCCAGGCGTATGCAGGTAGAGCATCTCAAAGGCCGAGATGCGAAGCGCCATGCGAACACGCGGCGCGACCTTTTTGGGCTTATCGAGAAACTGGTCGAGCAGCTCGTCCAAAATACCCTGCGTAGCGGCCACACCCAGCGCCAAGCGGGCGGCAAAAGCGGAATCGCGCTGGTCAATAGCCTTGGCCGATGCGCGAGAGGACAGCACGTCACGCGCATACATGCCGCGGCGATCGGCCTCCATTAGCACATCGAGCGCAAGTTTGCGCGCGGGAGACAGCTTGCTCATGACAAAACACCCCAGATAAGATCAGCGCCTTGCAGCCCAGCAGCCCAAGCAGAAGCGGCCATGGCACGCTTGCCATCGGGCTTAACCTCGAGCAGTTCAACCGCACCATCGGAAAGACCAAGGTAAACACGCTTGGCCTTAATGAGAACCTGACCCTCGCCAAGCGACACATCAGCCGGCGCAGCATCGAGCACGCGCACGGTCTTGCCGGCAATCACGCAACGAGCAGGCGCGGTATCGGACGAAGCGAGCACATGACGCACGCAATCGAGCGGAGCCATCTGCGGATCCAGACGCATCTCCAGCTTGGAAATCTTGGCAGCATGAGTGACGAACGACTCATCCTGCTCAGTCCACACAGCGGTGCCATCGGCAAGAGAAGGAAGCGTATCGGCAAGCAGTTTGCCGCCAAGCTCACCAAGCTCCATGGTCAGCGCCTCAGCATGCTTACCGGCAACCGACGTGGAAGCCTGAGCACAATAAGCACCAGTATCCACGCCATGCCCAATGCGCATAATGGAAACGCCAGCAACCTCATCACCAGCAAGAATGGCACGCTGAATGGGAGCAGCCCCACGCCAACGAGGCAACAAGGACGCATGAACATTCACAATACCGAGCGGCGCCATATGCAGCACCTCATCGGGCAAAATGCAGCCATAGGCAGCCACACAGAAAATATCAGCCCGCGCAGCCTTGAGCGCCTCAACAACTTCAGGCGTCATACGATTAGCCTCAACAACCGGCAGCCCAAACTCAAGCGCCTTGGCCTTAACAGGAGAAGGCTCAAGCTTCTTACCGCGCCCACGAACAGCATCGGGACGAGTAATAACAAGCGCAATCTCGTTCCCAGCCTCAACAAGCGAAGTCAGCGAAGGCACAGCAAAATCAGGCGTACCCATAAACACAATACGCATAAAGGACGTCTCCCCTCAACCAAAGCCGAGACAGCTACAAATAACAGCGGAAAGCCAAGTACCCAGCCCATCCGCAATAACAATTCAACAAGAACAAATATACCCAAAACCAAAGAAAGAGCCGCAATAAAAGCAGCTCTTCCAACAAAGCAATTATCAGCGAAGACGCCCCTCCCTGGCCCAACGGCACCCGGGCGAACCGAAGAGTGGCAACGCAGTCCCCGGGACAGGGCCCGCATATATCGTCCCGCGCGCAGTTTCGCAGCAAAGCGAGAATGTTTGAGCACGGGATGATATATGCGGGCCCTGTCCCGGGGACGGACGACTTACTCCGTCTCGCCCGGTCGAGCGCCGCGGGCCAGGGCGTCCTGGTACTCCTTGACGGCCTTGAGCCTCTGCATGGGCTTCAGTCGCTCGAACATGGTGTTGCCGTGCAAGTGATCGATCTCGTGCTGCAGGCACACGCAGAACAGGTCGCCCGTGGCCTCGTAGCGAATCAGGTTGGCGTCCAGGTCATACGCCTCGACGACAACGTGATCGGGACGCTCGATCTCGCAGCTAATGCCCGGAATGGAAAGGCAGCCTTCGCTAAAAGGAACCAGGTGGTCGCTCTGCTCAACAATGACAGGGTTGATGAGCACGTACGGGTCGTAGTCGTTCTTGTCGCTGTAATCGCAGTCGATGGTAACGAGTTGGATGAGCTCGCCGATTTGCGGGGCAGCCAAGCCGCAGCCGCCGTTCTCGAACATGATCTTCTTCATCTTCTCGGCAAGCGCCTCGATCGCCGGGGTGATCTCCTCGATAACGGCACACTCCTGACGCAGACGAGGGTCGGGCGACAGTACGATTCCGTTGGCTTCCATGGCCATCCTTT
>CAVKNR010000239.1:0-2492 GCA_963657575.1 Sodaliphilus sp. | reverse complement strand
GCCGGGCGCCTTGCCGTCTGCGGATTTTGGGACATGTGGCCCGCTTTTTGAGCCTGCCTGTCGGTACACTAAAAGCACTATGGGTACCCGCGAGCGACATATCGGCCACGCGGCCGCCCGATCCGCACCCGTGGCGGATCCCAGGGGCGGCAGGCTCTTCGCCATGCCGCGATTCTTTGTTGGCATAACACATCAGGTGTACCGTCACCGCGTCTTCGCTATCGCCGGCGCCGTCACCGCGCTGTTCCTCATACTTTTGGCAGTCTTGCCGGCGCTGTTCGCCTTCGACCTCAAACTTTCTAACGCCGTGCCCGCCTATAGTGAGGTGTCCAAAGAGGTCGTGGATGCGCTCGTCCACTCGAGCTCTCTCCCGTTGCTTGTCGCCGCAATTGTATTTTCGATTTGGGGCGTATCGGTCTATCTGCGCTGTTTGGACTACGTGTTGCGCCGCCGCCTTGTTGCCATCGCCACCATCTGCGCCCTGTGGATGATCGAAGTCATTCTCAAGTACAAGTCGTTCACGCCGTTCTATGCCACCGTGCTGTGGTACCTGTACTACGTGCCCATGACGCTCATTCCGCTGCTCTACCAGTTGTGTGGTCTGCGCCTTGCAGGCCTGGAACAACACCGCCTGGGTCGCCGCTACTGCGCTGCGCTGTGGATTGTGGCCATCCTGCTTATCGGATTTGTGCTCACCAACGATTTTCACCAGCAGGTCTTCCACTTTGACCGCACAAGCGACACCTGGAGCAACGACTACACCTACGGCTGGGGCTATTTCGCCGTCCTCGTGTGGACGGCCTTTGACTTCGTGGCCTTTTTTATCCTGGTTGGTCGGTCCTCGTCCTTCCGCATCCAGCGTTTTTCGGGCACGGCGGCGCTCGTACTGCTGGGTGGCGCATTCTTTGCCATCTCGTATGCGCTGCGCGTGCCCTGGGCATGGAGGCTCAACTTTTCGCTCGTCTATTGCGTCCTGTGCGTGGTGGCGATGGAAATCTGTCTCGATTGCGGTGTCATTCCGTCGTATCACGACATCGCTGGCATCTTCGACACCTTGCCGCTTGACCTCAAAGTTCTAACGCGCGATCTGCAGGAGGTCTATGCCACGCCGGTGTCAAAGCCAATGCCGGTAGGCGTGCGCGAGGAGTTGCGGACCCAGGAGCACGGGCGCGCCCATGCCTTTGCCGTGGCGTCCGATCCCGATGTAATGTATCGCGCCTTTCCACTGCTGGGCGGATCGGCCCTGCTTGCCCAAGACGTGTCGGAGCTCAACGAGCTTAACCGTGAACTGGCACATCGTCGTATGGAGCTGCAGCGTCAAAACGAGCTGCTCGCCGCCGACTACGACCTTAAGACGCATTTGGCAGATCAAGAGGCCGAGACCTTGCTGGTCCAAGACGTGGACCAGGCGCTTGCCCGCGCGCTCGAAGGGATGTACGACCTGCTGAGCTCGCTGCCGCCGTTGACCGACGAGGCGTCTTCGCACGAGCGTTATCGCATGCTGCAGCGCGCCAAGATGCTCGTCGCCTATTGCAAGCGCAAGGGGTCGCTCACGTTGGCACAGCACGGGGAGAGCGGTTTTGATCGCGACCGCATTCAACTCATTGCCAACGAGCTCGTAAGCGACCTGCGCACCATCGATATCGATTGCGCCTCGATTATCGCCATACGGCGCCCGTTGCACGCCAGTACGGTAAGCGCCCTGTACGACTGCGTGTACGACTTTGCGTTTTTTGCCTACACCACTACTCGACCGGCACTTATGTATCACTTGAGCGACCACGACTCGTGCAGCGTGGAGCTGCGTGCCACGCTCTTTTCCAATGACGAGAAGGATTTGTCGCAGACGCCCGCCGCGCGTGAGCTCGAGAGCGCGCTGCAAGGGCGTAACGTGGCGTACCGCCTTGAGGGCGAGCCCGGTCAGCTGCGCATGATCGTCTTGATGCCGCAGGCGGGTGAGTGACCATGCAGATTCCGCTCATCCTTCCTCAGATTGTCGCGCTCGATGTCGTCTTTGCCCTGGCGGCATGCCTGCAGACAATTCACGTTCCACTCATCGCGTCGCGTCGCACATCCTATAACCGCAAGGTGATTTGCGCTTACGAGGCGAGCCTTGTGGTTCACCTGATGGTTTCGGCGCTCATCTTGTTCGCGTCGTCTGGCTCGTATCTGATGGCGCCGCTTGACGTTTGCGCCAGGGCAATGGGCGAAGCGTTGTGGCTCAATGCCGCGATCTTTGCCTATGGTGTGATGCTTATGGTGCACTATCGTTGCCCCGTCATGCTGGTCGAGCTGCTGCTTGTTGCCGCCGTTACACCGCCGGTGGTTTTTGCCATGGGCTCGGCGTGGACCGTTGTCCTAATCGCAGAAGGAGCATTCTTCCTATTCCGCTCCATCGCGGCGCTCTTGATGGACGTTCGCAACCGCCAGGAGGATATCACCGCGTTCTCGACGATCGAAACCATCAACGTGATTCCCGTGGGCATCCTGTA
>CAVKNR010000238.1:0-2517 GCA_963657575.1 Sodaliphilus sp. | reverse complement strand
CCGGGCTCCAAGCTGCCGAGGTTTTGCTCGTCGCCCGCTGCATAGGCGCTGCCCAGGGTGTAGTTGCGCAGGGCTGTTGCTGCATCGATGCGCTCGCTCGGTAACCAGCCGCCCTCGGGCCAGTGGCTTTTGGGATCCTGGCGCGTGATAGCCGTGTAGAGCACGTTCATGCTTGTAACAGCTGTGATGGGGCTATCGGTGCCGAAGGCTTGGCGGATGCCGCGCTGCTTATAGGTCGCAAACGGCCACATGATGCGGCTGCGTTCCAGGCCCAGATCGCGCTCGGGGCCGCCCGGGTCGAGTGTAATGTGACAGGGCTGGCTCGAGGCAACGACGTTAAGCTTGCGTAGACGATCGATGTCCTCGGGCAAGAGGTTCTCCAGGTGCTCGAGCGTGTTATGGCCGTGCTGGGGCAGGCCGTACAGTTCGGCGGCCTCCTCAAAGATATCGAGCGCGGCATGGATGGCACCGTCGCCGATGACATGGATGCGCACGGTATGGCCGCGCTCCGCGGCCGCCAGAACCAGCTTGCGCATGCGCTCGGCAGGAACCGTCAGACGGCCCTGGTCGCCCGGGAAGCGCGGGTTGGTATAGGGCTCGGTGAGATAGGCCGTGTGTTCGCTCGACACGCCGTCGAAAAACTGCTTAAAACCAGGCGCCGAGAGCAGCGCGTTGTTCGCGTAGCGGGTCTGCAGCTCTTCCAAGCGCGACTGGTCATCCAGCAGCGTGGGGAACAGATGGGCTCGGATGCCCAGCTTGCCGGCTGCCTGCAGTTTGTCGTAGACGTCGTCGCGGATAAAATCGCAGCCCGGCATGGGCATGAGCGACATATCGCAGATCGAGGTGATGCCCTGCTCGGCCATACGCCTCATTTGATCGGCGTAAGCGCTTGCGATGCGATCCTCCCCCAGCCACTCAAGGCAGCGCGGTAGCAGCTGCATGGCAGCCGCCTCGTGAGCGATACCCGTGAGTTCGCCGTTTGCATCCTTGTCGTAACTGCCGCCCGCTGGCGGCTCGCTGTCGCGCGTGACGCCGAGCGCCTCGAGTGCGCGGCTGTTGAGCCAAAGCGTGTGCCCGTCGCCCGAATACATAACGCAGGGACGATCGGGGAATGCCGCATCGAGCGACGCCTTGGTAGGATGCTCGGGCGGATCCCAACGGTAATCGCGCCAGCCCTGCGTCACAACCCAAGCGTCACTAGGCAGATCCTGGGAAAACTCGAGCGCATGTTGCACCAGCGCCGCCTCGGACGTGCCCATATCCATGAGCATGTACGGCGAGGAACCGACCGAGGTATGGAAGAAGTGCAGATGAGCGTCATGGAAACCGGGGCAGACAAACTGCTCGCCGTAGTCGATAACCGGCGTGGCGGCAGGCGCGGCGGCAATCACGTCATCCGGCGCACCGACTGCGACGATACGGTCGCCTGCGATGGCAATCGCCAGCTCGCGGGCGGTATCGATGCCGTCTTGCGCGGTAAAGACGTTCTTGGAGCGGATAATCCGATCGATATGTTGCATGGGCATCCCCATCTCTGGCAGGAAATTCAACACCCCCGAGTGTACTCCCCCGCCCTTGTAACAAAACCCCAAGCGGCAAACGGCAACTTTACCAGCCCTAGCGGCAGGTGGCATACTGGAGAGAGCCTGTACGATTTTGCGATCAACCCAGCAAGGAGCAAATCGACCATGACGAAGACCAAGGCACAGCAGATTATGGCGGCGACCGAGGCTCGCGCGGCTGACGACGTCACCGCAGCCATCAAAGATATCGCTACCGAGTTTGAACCATATATCATCAAACAGCGCCGGCACTTCCATAAGCACCCGGAGCTGAGCCTTGCCGAGGAGCGCACGACCTCCGACATCGCCAACCAGCTCGACGCCATGAATATCCCCTACGAGCGTCCGCTCAAGACCGGCTTGGTGGCAACGCTTCGCGGTACCGCGCCGGATGCCTACCGCGAGGACGGCACGCCACGCCGCCGCATCCTGCTGCGCGCCGACATCGACGCCCTGCCCGTCACCGAGCAGACCGGCGAGGAGTTCGCCAGCGTCAACGAGGGCTGCATGCACGCCTGCGGCCACGACTGCCATATCGCCATGATGCTCGGAACGCTGCAAATCCTGCGCCATATGACCGACGACATCCACGGCGAGGTCCGCATCGTCTTCCAGCCCAGCGAGGAAAACGGCCAGGGCGCTAAGCTCATGATCGGCACGGGTGTGCTCGACGGCGTCGATGGCGCCTACGCCGCGCATATCTGGAGCGAGGTTGACGCCGGCACCGTGAGCTGCGAGCCCGGACCGCGCATGGCCAATACCGACTGGTTCCGTATCGACGTACGCGGCACCTCGTGCCACGGCGCCATGCCCCAGCGAGGTCACGACGCCGTTATGGTGGCCGCCGAGATCGTCAACGCCCTGCAGACCATCGTCTCGCGCGAGATCAGCCCCTACGAGCCGGCTGTCATCACCGTCGGCGAGCTGCACGGCGGCACCGCGCGCAACGTTATCG
>CAVKNR010000237.1:0-2551 GCA_963657575.1 Sodaliphilus sp. | reverse complement strand
CACAGGTCCAAAAGACCGTAGGCCGCCCAGTCCTCCAAGACCTCCTCGAGCATCCTCATGTGGGCGTCAAGCTTTTTGGCGCGCGCCTCGGCACTGTTGAACTCGTGCGTCGCCGATTCACTCTCCATCACGTAGTGGTAGAACTTATCCGGCATGACGATGGTCTTGCGGGCAAGCGCATAAGCCGCAAATTGGAAGACGACGTCCTCGCCCAAAGCCAAACCGGGGGCGAAGCGAATGCCTTCGCGATTGAGCAGCTCGCACGAAAAAGCCGCACGGCAGGCATAGGGCTGTGCATTCGAATGGAACAGTAGTTGGGGATCACGGGCGCCGAAGGTACCAGCTTTGGGGCTCATGAGTTGCTGGACGCGTTTGGGGGCAGCATCGGCAGGTTCACAGACGCCGCCAAAAACGGCGGCCTCGGCATCTGCAGACTCAATGGCATGCAGCACGCGCTCGACCGTCTGGGCATCGATGTAATCGTCGGCGTCCACAAAAAAGACGGTCTCGCCCTCGGCGACATCGATACCGGCATTTCGAGCACACGAGACGCCCGCGTTTTCCTGGTCAATCACCAGTACGCGATCGTCGGCCTGCGCGATCTGGCGCAACACGTTCAACGAATCATCAGTCGAACCGTCGTTGACGCAGACAACCTGAATCGAGCGCTCGGACTGGGCCAACAGCGAATCGACGCATCGCTGAATGGAGCGCGCAGAGTTGTAAACGGGGACGACAATGGTAGCTTTAGGACACGAGGCCTCTCCCATGCCGACCTACCCCCTCAGCGATTCGATGAGGAAGGCGGCGACCACGCCTGGGCCTCCAACCGAGGCATAATACTTAGCACGCCCCAATGCACCATCCGTCGCAAAACTCGGATGCTCGTCAACCCAGCCCTCAGGATCTTTGAGGATGGCAGCGAGATTCGCGCGCTTCCACGGCTTGAGGTCGTCAAGCGAAAACTCCCCCGCGTCCAAGGCCGCTTGGAACTCCTTGGCCATCTGAACCAGGAACTCCTTATAGAACTTGGGCGCCAGGCGCACGTAGTTCCACATGTACGAATCGTACTTAATGAGCTGATTGAACTTGAGCATGCGCGCGACATCGCCGCTTGCGTGGCCGCGGGCATAATCCTCTCGAATCCAACGCTCAATCTCGGCATACTCGGTATTGACGCAAAAGACCTTAGCCGAAGAATTGACCGAGGAATTCTCGTTGTCCTGGCGATACGACAACACGGCATCATGCAGGTAAACAGCCTTATCGGCACACGCGATAACCTTAAAGGCGAATGACGTGTCCTGAAAGGATGCCCCTGGAGTCGGCAAGAACTTGATGCCGTTGCGCTCAAGAAAATCGCGACGGTACACGGCCGACCAAATCGACGGCTTTTGCTTAAAGAACTGCGTCGTGTCGCTCGGGTGCACCGGCTTGTCGCAGTCCTTGGCCTTAAACATCTCGTGCAGCGAACGGCGCTCCTCGGGCTTAGACCAGTAGAAATCAAAGTTCGCCTTCGCAAAGTCGGCATTATTGCTATCGGCGGCCGAGACAAGCTTTTCGAGTGCGTCGGGCGCCATAAAGTCATCGGACTCCAAGATGCCAACGTACTTGCCACGCGCCATCTCCAGGCCGTGGTTCATCGAGTCGCCGTAGCCGCTGTTGGCCTTGTCGATCATCTTGACGCGCCCATCGCGCTCCATATACTCGCGGATAATCGCCGGCGAGTTGTCGGTCGACCCGTCGTTAATGCAGATGATCTCAATATCCTTGAGCGTCTGCGCCAGGGCGGAATCGAGGCACTCGCGCAGGTAGCGCTGAACATTGTAAATGGGAATAAGCAGCGACAGAACAGGGCTGCCAGAGGCGTTAGTAGACAAATGTGCTCCTTAGGAAATACCTGTCGTTTCATGGTATCAAAGGGTCAGCGCGCCAGCAGGCGTTTATATAATCTATGGAGCCTCTTGCGGGCAAAGCAGCCCCACGTCATGCGGCGGGCCCATGGCAGGTTCCTGCGTTTTATTCAAAGCTTGCCGCTAAGGTGCGCCGAGCCTTTACAATAGGACAGTCCCAAGGACGTATTCGATAGCTTCCGCGCTGCACTCACCCGCCGCGCGTGAAAGGATATATTGCCCCATGCCTTCAACCCTTCCCGCTCCCATCGATAAGCTCGCCATTGTCGTCGTTACGTACAAGCGCCAGGAACTCCTGGCCAACTTGTTCGACTCCATGACCGAGCTTACGGCAGCGCCCTGGCGCATCGTGATCGTCGATAACGAGAATTCGCGCGAGACCGAGGCCATGTGCACCGCATTTAACGAGCGCTTGGCCAACCTGTGGGGCATCGACACCGAGCAGCCCGACGCACAGGGCGGCACCGACCGTGTCATCTACGCCCCGCAGCTCGAAAACGGCGGCGGTGCGGGCGGCTTCTCCGCCGGCACTAAATGCGCCTACGACCTGGGCGCCCAATGGTTCTGGGTGATGGACGACGACGTGCTCGTCATCCCCGAAGGCATCGAGCGTCTTGCCAAGTGGACCGACCGCTACG
>CAVKNR010000236.1:0-2565 GCA_963657575.1 Sodaliphilus sp. | reverse complement strand
CCACAGCGTGCGCGTCAGTCCAAAGAGCGCGCCCTCTTCCTTGTCGTCGTCCACCACGGCGGCAACCCACTCGCCGGCATCAATCGCGCGGGAGACCTCAGCCGCAACGGCACCAAGCGCGTCAACATCGCCCGCGGCTGCGCGAACCATCGCAGGCATCTCAAACACACTGGAGGCAGCAGCAGCCCCGCCCTCGCCGCCAATCAGCGCCAAGAAACGGTTCTGCATGGCGGTGATACCAAGCGTGCCCAGCGCCGCGGAAACCTCATCGGCAGAATACGCCGGGAAGGACGTCGCCTCAAAATCGAGCTCAACGGGCGCATCGGTGCGGATGGTCGCGACCTTGCGGCTCAGCAGGGCATCGTCGATGTGCGCACGCAGGTTCTCGCCCATCTTGCCCTTGACCTCGTCGGCATGCGCGATGACCTCGTCCAGGCTACCGTACTGCGCAATGAGCGCGCTCGCCTTTTTGGGGCCGATGCCCGGCACGCCGGGGATGTTATCGGACGTGTCGCCCTTCAGACCATAAAAGTCGGGCACGAGCGCCGGCGTGATGCCGTGATACAGATCGTCCACGCTCTCGGGCGTCATGATCGCCACGTCGGACAGGCCCTTGCGGGTCGAGACCACGTTGACGTGCTCGGTCACGAGCTGATACATGTCGCGGTCACCGGTCACCAGCAGCATGTCACAGCCGGCCTGCTCGCCCAGGCGCGCCATAGTGCCCAGGATGTCATCGCCTTCCCAGCCCTCGGACTGCAAAATCGGCACGTTGAGCGCGGCGAGCAGCTCCTTAATCATGGGAAACTGCGCGTGCAGATCGGGGTCCATGGGCGGGCGCTGAGCCTTGTACTGCGGCAGCATCTCCATGCGCACGCGCGGCTTGCCCTTGTCAAACGCCACAACAACGCCGTCGGGATTAAAGGCGTCAATCATCTTGAGGAACATATTCAAAAAGCCAAAAATCGCGTTGGTGGGACGACCGTCCGGCGCGTTCATGGTCGGCGGCACGGCGTGGAAGGCGCGGTGCATGAGCGAGTTGCCGTCGATGACGGCAAAGGTACGGCGCTTGTCAGACATATTGAATACCTCGCTTTGGGGTGGGCACGGTTTGCTCACACCAGTTTACACGCTCCCCGCCCCGCGGCCACCGCACATCAAGCTCCCCCGCCACCGTGAGCCCGCGCGTGATACGATGGCTCACGGTACATCAACCAGCACGATCGATCCGAAAGGAGCCTGCGTCATGGAGCGTCCCTGCGCATGGAAAAAGTACACGCCACAGCAAGTCGAGGAGCTCGAGGAGCTTTGCCGCGGCTATAAGCAGTTTTTGAGCGAGAACAAGACCGAGCGCCTGTGCGTCAAGACCGGTATCAAGATGGCCGAGGAGGCGGGCTACGTCAATCTGGAGACCGTGATCGCCGAGGGCCGCGCGCTCAAGGCAGGCGACAAGGTGTACGCCGCCAACCACGGCAAGGACCTCATGCTCGTCAACCTGGGCACCGCCCCGCTCGAGCAGGGCTTTAACATCTTGGGCGCCCACGTGGACTCGCCGCGCCTGGACCTTAAGCAGAACCCCGCCTTCGAGGCCGGCGACATGGCCTACCTCGACACGCACTACTACGGCGGCGTCAAGAGCTACCACTGGGTCGCTTCCCCGCTCGCACTCGTAGGCGTCATCTGCAAAAAGGACGGCACCACCGTCGACATCAACATCGGCGACAAGGCAGACGATCCGGTCTTTACCATCTCCGACCTGCTAATCCACCTCTCGAGCGAGCAGATGTCCAAGCCCGCCAAGGACGCCGTCGACGCCGAGATCCTCGACGTGATCGTGGGCGGCCGTCCCGTCAAGTTCGATGAGGACGACAAGGACGCCCCCAAGGAGCCCGTCAAGCAGATGTTCCTGGATATCCTCAAGGAGCAGTACGACGTCGAGGAGGAGGACTTCCTCTCCGCCGAGATCGAGGTCGTGCCCGCCGGCCCGGCCCGCGACATGGGCCTCGACCGCTCCATGATTCTGGGCTATGGCCACGACGACCGAGTCTGCGCCTATCCGTCCATGCTCGCCCAGATCAACGTTGCCAACGTGGAGCGCACGAGCATCACACTCATCGTCGACAAGGAGGAGATCGGTTCCGTGGGTGCCACCGGCATGACGAGCCGCTTCTTCGAGAACACCGTCGCCGAGATCATGACGCTCGCCGGCGAGGATAGCCCGCTGGCCCTGCGCCGCGCACTCGCCCACAGCCGCATGCTCTCCTCCGACGTGTCCGCCGGCTTCGACCCGGGCTACGCCGGCAAGTTCGAAACCAAGAACGCAGCCTTTATGGGTCGCGGCCTGTGCTTTAACAAGTACACGGGCAGCCGCGGCAAGGGCGGTTCAAACGACGCCGACGCCGAGTACGTGGCCCTCGTCCGCGACATCATGGACGAGGCCGGCGTGGACTTCCAGACCTGCGAGCTCGGCCGCGTAAACGCGGGCGGCGGTGGCACCATCGCCTACATCATGGCCAAGTACGGCATGAATGTCATCGACTCCGGCGTTGCCGTCCTGTCCATGCA
>CAVKNR010000235.1:0-2581 GCA_963657575.1 Sodaliphilus sp. | reverse complement strand
GTCGCGCCTTTGAAATTGAACGGCAGATTGGCCAAACGGCGGGCTCGCAGCGTCGGCTCATTACGCCGTTTGTAAAACGGCGTAATTCTTAGTGTTCGATCCAGCAGCGCAGGGTCTCGCCGGCCTGCAGGTGACGCAGGTTCTCCGCTGCGATGTCGACAACGTTGTTGAGCGTGGCGGCTAGGTGGAACCAGCCGGAGACGTGAGGTGTGATGAGCATGTTGGGCGCATCCCACAGGGGGCTTGTCACAGGCAGCGGCTCGGGATCGGTGACGTCGACCGCGGCGCCGGCGAGCTGCCCCGACTCAAGAGCGGCAACCAAGTCGTCGGCAACCACAAGATCGCCGCGGCCGCCGTTGGCAAAGAAGGTGCCCGGTTTCATCGCGGCGAAGAAATCGGCGTTCGCCAGGCCGCGGGTCTCGGGCGTGCTGGGCATAAAGGATGCGACAACGTCCGCCTCGGCCAGGCGCTCGGGCAGGGCATCCATGCCGTCCATGTCCTCAAATACAATGGGGTAGACGAGCGGATGGCGCTTGATGCCGCGGACGTGCGCGCCCATGCTGCGGCAGAGCGTGGCGAAGTGGCCGCCGATATCGCCCGCGCCCAGCACCAGCACATTGGCGTTTTTGAGCGAGGTGACCGGGCCCAAGTCCTCCCAGCGATGTTCGTGCTGCAGGTCCTGGTAGCCGGGCAGGCGCTTCATCATAGACAGGACCATGGCAAACATGTGCTCGCTTACGGCCTGGCCGTAGGCGCCCACCGAGCAAGACAGTTTGGCGTCGGCCGGTACGGTGCCGGCGGCAAGGTAGTCGTCATAGCCGGCGGTCTGCAATTGCAACAGCTGGAGATGCTCGCATGCCGTGAGCATGTCAGGGTCGATGTTGCCCAGGATCACGTCGGCATCGGCGACCTGCTCACGCGTGGCGGCGTCGGCGCTCGTGTAGATAAAGTCCTCGCCCGGAGCGCTCGACTCAAGAATTGCGCGATGGCGGTCATTGACGGGCAGCAAAACCAGGATGTTCACAAGCAGTCCTCTCCGCTCGACCTGCAAAAAGGGACAGGTTTTTTGGCAGGTTTTATCAGGCAAAACGTTCAAATTAAAACGCCGGATGCAAGACGAGCGTGCCCGTCAGCATCCGGCGCATCCACGGCTACCAGCTCAGCAGCTCGTAACCGTCCTCGGTCACCACGAGCTGCACCTCGCACTGGGCCGAATCGCTGCCGTCCTTGGTGCGCACGCACCAACCGTCACCCTTGCTGATCTTGATGTCGGGCGCTCCGGCATTGACCATGGGCTCAATGGTAAAGACCATGCCCGGAGCCATGATGGTGTCCACATCGGGTGCCTCGGTGGTAAAGCCCACAAACGGGTCCTCGTGGAACTCCTTGCCGATGCCGTGTCCGCCGTACTCGCGCACCACGCTAAAGCCGGCGTCCTCGACCGTCTTTTGCACGGCCTCGGCCATCACGGACAGCGGTAGCCATGGCTTGACGGCCGCCAGACCCGCCTCCACGCTGGCGCGGGTGACGTCGACCAGGCGCTGGCGCTCGGCCGAGACCTCGCCGATGCAGAACATACGGCTCGAATCACTAAAGTAACCGTCTAGGATCGTAGAGCAGTCCACGTTGATGATGTCGCCCTCGTGCAGCACATCCGCATCGCAGGGGATACCGTGGCAGACGACGTCGTTGATCGAGGTGCACACGCTCTTGGGATAGCCCTCGTAGTTAAGATCGGCCGGCGTGCCGCCGTGCTCGACGGTGTAGTCGTAGATCATCTGGTCGATCTGGTTGGTGGTCATGCCCGCGGCGATGTGTTCGCCCACATAATCGAGCACGCCCACGTTGATGGCTGCCGAGCGCTTGATGCCCTCGATATCGGCGGGCGTCTTGTAGAGCGTACGGGGCAGAACCTCCCAGCCCTCTTCCCACAGGCGCTCAAGGCGCTCATCAAAGGCGCTATGGCATTTCTTGTATTTCTTGCCGCTGCCGCACCAGCAAGCATCGTTGCGGCCAGGCACGGGTCCGTTGTCAAACATGGCTAACTTCCTTTCATCCGCAGCTAGTATAGCCCACCCACGCGTCCATAAAAGTTGCGGTGATATAGTTCCGATTTAAGCGGTTTAACAGCATAAATAGGAACTATATCACCGCAACTGATGGAGCGGGATGGCGGGCACTAGCTGCTGCGTGGTTTTGCTAGTAGCTCACCTGGCAAGGGATGCCGAGGACGCGCACGCGCGCAGCAATGGCGTCGAGCACCTCAGGCGCCGCTTTGGCAAGGCCGGCGACCGGTGTCTCGCGCGCTACCGTGTAGATGGTCGCTTCTTGTGGGCGAATGCGCTCAAGCGCCGCGAGCCAGGGGGCAACGTACTCCTCGCCGGTGTTGTCGATGAGCTTGCCCTGATACTCGCCGGTCAAAAAGATCGTCTGGATAATAACGTGACCGTCAAAGCTTGCGAACGTTTCGATCTGGTGCTCGACGTCGTAGGGGCCAACAGGCTGGTCGAGCAGCTGGATAAACGTCGGGTCGACGGTATCGAGCTTGAGGATGTTGTCGTCGACCATCATGAGCGCGTCG
>CAVKNR010000234.1:0-2588 GCA_963657575.1 Sodaliphilus sp. | reverse complement strand
GCCGAGCGCGTGATCCCCGCCGCTGACATCTCCGAGCAGATCAGCCTGGCCTCCAAGGAGGCGAGCGGCACCTCCAACATGAAGTTCATGCTCAACGGCGCCCTAACCCTGTGCACGCTTGACGGCGCCAACGTGGAGATTGCCGAGCTCGTGGGCGACGAGAACATCTACACCTTTGGTGCCTCGTCCAAACAGGTCGAGCAGCTCTATGCCGACGGCACCTATGACGCCGGTGTGCTCTACCGCAAGCCCGGTATTAAACTGCTGGTGGACTTCATCACCAACCCGGCCTTTATGGCGACCGGCAACGCCGAGCGCCTGCAGCGCCTGCACGATGACATTAAGGGCAAGGACTGGTTTATGGCCCTGCTCGACATTGAGGAGTACATCCAGACCAAGGAGCGCGTGCTGGCCGACTACGAGGACCAGGACGCCTGGATGCGCAAGACGCTGATCAATATCGCCAACGCCGGCACCTTCTCGTCCGACCGCACCATCTCCCAGTACAACGACGAGATCTGGCACCTGAACTAATTCGCTTCCCTTACCCATCCTCTTGAGAAACGGAGTCGTGGCAACACGGCTCCGTTTTTTGTGCCCGCACGTTACCCTGTGACCCGACTCGACCAAACAATCTCGATCTGTAACAGCTACTCGGTAAAAACGGTCCCAGCTGTTACAGATTGAGACATACCGGCCCCTCCCCTTGGGTTTATCTCGATCTGTAACATCTAGCAGCTGAAATTCACCTTTGGTGTTACAGATTTAGATGAAATGGTTAGCTCAGCGGAACCGTCTCGATCTGTAACATCTAACGTCCGAAATCAGCCTCACCCGTTACAGATCGAGACAAACGACCGGTCAGACAGCCCCAACACAAAGAAAGGCTCCCCTCTCGCCCAGTGGACGGGAGGGGAGCCTTATATGTGACCGCGGCAAAAGGATGGCAATACCGCAGTCGCCCAAAGGGAGGGCCTGGATGCACCGGGCCTAGATAAGGTTCTTGCCAGAGACCTTATCGAAGAGGTGGGTCGCGTTCTTCTCGAACTTGAACCAGATGGTGTCGCCAGCCTTGAGCGCGCCCTTGGCCTCGAGGTCGACGACGGGGATAATCAGGACAAACTGGCCGTCGGGAGCGGTCACGTGGACATGCTCGGTCGAGCCCATGAGCTCGGTCACCTCGACGGTACCCTGGAGCGCGCCCTCCTCGCCCTTGTCGGCAAGCAGGATCTGCTCGGGACGCACGCCGGCCGTAATCTCCTTCACGTCGCCGCCGTCCCAGTTGAGGGCAAGCTGAGCGCAAGTCTCGGGGGCGAGCGCCACGTTCATATCCTCGGTCTTGACGGTAAAGCCGTTGCCCGAGCGCACCAGCTGGGCATCGAAGAAGTTCATCTGCGGCACGCCGATGAAGCCGGCGACGAAGATGTTCGCGGGATGGTTGAAGACCTCCTGCGGCGTGGCGATCTGCTGGACAACGCCGTCCTTCATGACCACGATACGGTCACCGAGGGTCATAGCCTCGGTCTGGTCGTGAGTAACATAAATGAACGTGCCCTTGATCTCGTGGCGCAGCTTAATGAGCTCGGCACGCATCTGGTTACGAAGCTTGGCGTCCAGGTTGGACAGCGGCTCGTCCATCAGGAAGACCTTGGGGTCACGCACGATGGCGCGGCCGATAGCGACACGCTGGCGCTGGCCGCCGGAGAGCGCCTTGGGCTTACGGTCGAGGTACTCGGTAATGCCCAGAATCTCGGCAGCAGAGCGAACCTTGCGGTCGATCTCGTCCTTGGGAACCTTCTTGAGCTCGAGCGTAAATGCCATGTTCTCGTACACCGTCATATTGGGGTACAGAGCGTAGCTCTGGAACACCATGGCGATGTCGCGGTCCTTGGGCGCCACGTCGTTGACACGCTTGCCGTCGATGAGCACATCGCCCGAGGTAATGTCCTCCAGGCCGGCGACCATGCGCATCGTCGTGGACTTACCGCAGCCAGAGGGGCCAACGAGGACGACGAACTCCTGGTCGTGAACGGTGAGGTTGAAGTCCTCTACAGCAAGCACACCGTCCTCGGTAACCTTGAGGTTGTGCTTCTTCTCCTCGGTCTTCTTCTTTTTGCCAAAGAAGCCCTTCTTTTTTGACTCGTTGTTGGGATACACCTTCTGAACATGTTTGAGAACGATCTCGGCCATGTCTCTACCTTTCGATATGCGGCGCCGCGCTGAGGGGCGCCGCAGAAACTTGCAAAACAGTTACGGCATTAGCCCTTGACGGCACCTGCCACCACGCCGTCGATGATGTACTTCTGACAGAGGATGTACATGATAACGATGGGGATAACGACCATCATGATGCAGGCCATCATGGGGCCGAGCTCGACGTGGCCGTAGCCGCCGCGGAAGTACTGGATCAAGATAGGAATGGTCTTGTACTTGGTGGAGTCGAGCGTAAGGTAGGGCAGCAGATAGTCGTTCCAGACCCACATGGTCTCGAGGATGCCGACCGAAAGATAGGTGGGCTTCATGATGGGAAGGACGATCTTAAAGAACACCTGGACCGGGTTGCAGCCATCAATCATGGCCGCCTCCTC
>CAVKNR010000233.1:0-2596 GCA_963657575.1 Sodaliphilus sp. | reverse complement strand
CTGTGAACATGGCTACCACCGTTGGCGCCAAGTGCATCACCGTGCCGACGACCACTGGTCGTACTGCCCGCCTGATCTCGCACTTCCGTCCCAACATGCCGATCTGCGCGTTCTCCCGCCACGAGTGGGCCGTCCAGCAGATGATCATGTACTGGGGCGTCATCCCGCACCAGGCAGAGATTACCCAGGGCACCGTCAACGGCACGATCGTCAAGGCGATCGAGACCGCTAAGGAGCTCGGCTACGTCAAGGCCGGCGATCTGACCGTCGCTACCGCTGGCGATCCCCGCATGAGCGTCCAGCTCGAGGATAAGGTCTCCTCGACCAACGTCGCTTACGTCGCTCAGGTGCGCTAAATCGTACTTGCAAGCAAATTTGCATTGCAAAGGGGCCCGGAAGGCATTGCCTTCCGGGCCCTTTTTCTGTGCACCGATGCCTACCGCACGGCATGGCACGCACCCATTTCATTACCAAAAGCGCGAAATCCGCCCTCCGAGGCCCAAAAAATAAAGCCCCAAGCGCTAAAAGTGTTCGCCCGGTGGCAAGACCACACCTCACGCAGGGCTGATAAATCGTTTTAGCAAGAACCAAATCGACCTGGTTTTCGGAAGTATGCGGCAAAATCTGGAACCTCCGAGCACACCCTGTTTTTTCGCAACAAAATGCCTGATAAACTAGCCTCAAAAGCCAGGTCTGCTCATAGGGTTCAGATTTTGCCGCATACTTCCGGATTGACGCTGGCATCACTCGCTTCAAAGAGATGATTTCGGCCAGGAGGGCATTATGGACCTGACGTTATGCGGTCAATCCGCTTTTTACTATCACCGTATCCCGCCACAGGTATTAGGCCTTTACCCCGCCATTAGCCTTTGCAATATGGATCGCAGATGTTGCGGCCTCGGAAGTCATGCAGTTGTAAAAGATCTGCTTCACGCACCGCTTCACAGGCTTGTATTCACTCGGGCACAATCCGGATCACGTAGCTTGTTCAAGTCGCACCTCCTGACCCAGGAACTACCTCCGGGGTCGTTTAGGCAAACTGAGCATGGATTTGATGTCACGTCACCGGAGTTCACGCTGCTCAACCTTGCTACGCAGGTTTCACGCAACCAGTTACTCATGGCTTGCTACGAGATGTGCGGCTCCTTTGCAGTGTTTAAGCCCTGCGAGCGAACGCAACAACAACTCGATGAAGCTATTTCGCTTATGCTCATTCCGCCCGACTGTGGTTGGAAACGCGTTGTCGACACCAAGGGCAATGGCACTAACCTGTGGAAGCGCACGCCGCTTCTTACCGCAACGGATATCGCCACGTTCGCCAAGCAAGCCGCAGGCCTGCGCGGCGTCAAACAACTCCGTTGGGCCGCAAAACGCATGACGGGGCAAACTACCTCGCCCTTCGAAGTACAGACCTCCATGCTTGTCTCGCTCCCCCGCGACGAGGGCGGCATGGGCATCAACATCGCAAACAACGTGCGCATCCCACTCAGCGACTCCGCGCGCTCACTGTATGACAAAACCTGCTGCTACGCCGATATCCTCATAGAGAGCAGCACCGACAGCATGGGCGTCATTCTGGAATGCCAAGGCCGCTCCGCCCATGACAGCGAAGCCGCAAGCCTCTCCGATGCCGAACGCACCACGTCCCTCACAAGCATGGGCTATGACGTTATCCAGATAACCTATGAGCAAATCAAGGACAAGAAGAGCTTTGATAGCATCGCCGAGCTCATTCATAAAAAGGCGGGGCTCCCCTACATCCCAAAGACCGATCAGGAACGCACCACCGAAGATGCCCTGCGGCGGGAGCTGTTGGTCAATTGGGATGAACTGTTCTCCGTTAAGCCGGCCGGCTAGCAGCTAGCGATCAGGGGGACTGCGGGAACGTCAGAAGCAGCAACGCGAGCCGCAAATCCCGCCTCGGTTAGCTCGATGACCTCGGTAAACGTTGCATTGAAAAACTCCTCGGTTAGCAGGCGATACGGCGGATGATCGGGCTCGCCAGGGTTTTCGCGTACAATCTCGTGCATGACGCCGATGGTCTTGAGCACATACTCCTTATGGATGGGATACTGCCCAAAACGCGTCGCAGCGGTATACAGGCGATCGGTCGCACGCGGGATGGAAACAATGCCGAGCGTCTTGCCAAACCAGTCAAAGTCGCCTTGCTTTTTAATGCGGAACTCCTCACACGGCTTGCCGCCGTGCGCCTCCAGGTACTGATTCACGCGCGTATTCCACACGGTATCGGCCACGAGGTGAGACCAAACGCCCAGCGTCAGATCGAGCAGCGACTGCGCCACGTCATCGGGCGCGAGCGAAAGCTCGCTAGCACCGGGACCGGCAACCGGCTCGGCATCCTTGTAGCGTTGGGGATAATGTACCCGATTGAGTCGCTCGCGCTCCTCGACAATCGAGGTCGCGGCAGCCGGCGTACCAACAGGCGCCCCTTTGAGCAGCGGCGCCACATAGGTATCCCAGAACTCGTGCTCGCGCGGCTTAGGGATAGGCTCGGGCTTTGCAAAGTGCGTAATGCGGTATGGGATGGGATCGGCGATGCCAGGGACCATATAGCCCACGAAGATATCCGGAACCA
>CAVKNR010000232.1:0-2601 GCA_963657575.1 Sodaliphilus sp. | reverse complement strand
AACGCCACAAGGGCGACGACCTCGAGTAGGTCAACCTGGGAGGGACGAGGGCTTAGTTCCCCAATCTTTCCGCAGGGGGCAAAAAGCCTCGCCGCACGAAGTGCGCAGCGAGGCTTTTTGCATGCCCGAGGACGATTGGGGAACTAAGCCCTCGTCCCTCCCCGGGATATATAGCGAGTCGGAGTACCCTTGCTGTTACTCTGCTTTGCCCACAGAGTTGAGGTTGGTCATGCGGATCTTCACGAGCTCAGTGATCTCGTGCATGCCCTGCTTGCCCGGCTTCTTGGGATCGAAGCATGCGGGGTTCTCGGCCATGTAGGCCATGAAGCCCTTGGTGTAGGCCTGACGCAGCTCGGTGGCGTAGTTAACCTTGCAGATGCCGTTCTTCACAGCCTCGGCAACCTGCTCATCGGGCACACCAGAGGTGCCGTGCAGAACCAGCGGCACGTCGACGGCGTCGCGGATGGCCTTGACCACGGACTGCTCGATGTGCGGATCGCTCGTGTACACACCGTGGCTGGTGCCAACACCAATAGCGAGGGAGGTGCAGCCGGTACGCTCGACGAACTCCTTGGCCTCAGCAGGATCGGTGTAGGGGCTCTCGCCCTCAACTGCGGGACCGTCGTCCTCCTTGCCGCCAACCTTACCGAGCTCGGCCTCGACGGGCACGCCCATGGCGCGGCCAGCGTCGGCGACGGACTTGGTCAGGGCGATGTTGTCCTCGAAGGACTCGTGCGAGCCGTCGATCATGACAGAGGTGTAGCCCGTGCGGAAAGCCTGCATGCAGCGGTCATAGCCATCGCCGTGATCGAGGTGCAGAGCGACGGGCACGGAAGCGCGCTCGGCGGCAGCCTTGACCATGCCGTAGAAGTAGTCCAGACCAGCGGTCTTGATGGTGCCCGGGGTGGTCTGCATGATGACGGGGGACTTGGTCTCCTCGGCAGCGGCCAGAACGGCCATAACAAACTCGAGGTTCTCGACGTTGAACGCGCCAACAGCGTAGTGGCCGGCCTGAGCGTCCTTGAGCATCTTTTCGGTGGTAACAAGTGCCATGAGCGTTTGCTCCTCTCCCTCGCCCGCATCTGGACATCGGGCGTAGTTGTTCACAAGGCGTTTTACCTTGCGTTTTGCTGCGCTCATTGTATGAAATTCAGCGGCTTTACACGCGCGAGATATTGAGCCCATGCAGGTCAATACAGTCGTTTTTGAAAAGTAAACGGAAGGAATTTGAGCCGAGTGGACATGTTCGATATTGAATTTTGAGCGTTCAGCGTCTTTCTTTTATAGAAAAGATAAGTAATCGAAAGGTGTTTTCTTACTCAAAAAGAAAATGAACGAAAATAGAGTCAACACAATTCCTGCAAATTTAGCCGAGAATGGAGCAAGCATGGCCCATGCAACAACCCGAGCTTTTGCCGACGAACGTCGCGCCGCCATCATGGAGATGCTCGAACATAACGCCTCCGTTCAGGTAGCGGAAATCGCCCAGACCTTTGGCGTGTCCTCCGTCACCGCCCGCGCCGACCTGGACGCGCTCGCCGAAGCAGGCAAGCTGCGCCGCACGCACGGCGGTGCCGTCTCGCTCCACAAACGCCTGACCGTCTCCACGCAGGATCGCCGCATCAATGTCAACGTCGCTGCCAAGCAGGCCATCGCGCAAAGCGCCATCGGGCTCGTCAATGACGGCGACACGCTGCTCGTCGACTCGGGCACCACGGCACTCGAGTTCGTCCGGCTCCTCGATCAGCGCGACGGTATCACCGTCATCACGGCAGACATTACCATTGCCGATTACATCGACGAGAGCATGCCCTCGGTCGATGTCGTCATGCTAGGCGGGGCGCTACGCAAAGGCCATCGTTATTTGTACGGACCGCTCACTATGCAGGCGCTCCAAATGGTCCATGCCGATCTGGCCGTCATGTGCCCCGGCGCCTTTGTCTCCAGCTGCGGCTTTACGACCGACTTTCCCCAGATGGCCGAGACCAAAACGGCTATGATCGCCGCGGCTCATCAAAGCGTCGCCCTCATGGACGCCAGCAAGGTTAACGGACGCGGCATGTACCGCTTTGCCGAGCTGACCGATGTCGACGCCATCGTGATGGACCGTGACCCCGATCATGCCGTCGCCACCTCAATCGCCGAGGCCACCGACAGCGCACGTCCAGCCCTCATCATCGCCGGTGCTTAAACAAAAACCACCACAAAGGTGCCTGTCCCCTTTGTGGTGGTTGTGATGGTTGAGCGTCAAAAGTGAACGTGTCGCTACTTGGAGAGCTCGTCGGCGAGGGCCTCGATCTGAGCGCGCGAGGCGTCGTTGAGCGAACCCAGGACGGTCACTTTGTTCTTCGTCAGGGTGATGTCCTTCATGCCCTCGAGCTCCTTGGTCATAACCTTGGCAGCTGCGGGCGCCCAGGAACCGGACTCGACAAGCGCCACGGTGCGGTTCTGGTAGGCATGCTCGGCGAGCGTGTGGATAAAGGTGCTCATGCACGGGAAGATCTCGCCCTGATAGGTAATGGAGGCGAGCACCAGACGGTCGTAGCGGAACGCATCCTCAACGGCCTCGGCCATGTCGTCGCGAGCCAGGTCAAAGACGGA
>CAVKNR010000231.1:0-2604 GCA_963657575.1 Sodaliphilus sp. | reverse complement strand
GAAGCCGCCGAGCTGCTCGGCATCACTCCGCGCAGGGTGCAGGAGCTCATAAAAAACGGAGCACTTGATGCCCGCAAGGCTTCTGGTGTATGGCTCATCGACAAAGGCAGCGTCGACACGCGACTCCGCTCCGTGACCAAAACGGGGGGACGTCCCCGCCGCGGCCACGGTAAGAGCGAGATCGCGTTCACCCTCATGAACCGCACGTACGAAGTCGCTCAGCTGGTCTACAGCACATCGCGAAAAGACTTTACCCACATCGGTGCCGACATCGATTACGCCCACGCCCCTATTGGAGTATTTGGCCCTAATAGCCCCATATCGCTAGACTCCTTCCGCATCTGGTGGCGCGGCCGCGGTATCCCGCTCGCACGCATTGGGCTAGCCTCCCTGCTTGCAGAAGCCGCAGTCGATGTTCCCGATGAACTCGTCCAGCGAAATCTCGGCCTCTCCTTATCCGACCAGTATTGGATTAGGCCCCAAGGTTCCGGTCTCACCTGGGAGGATATCAACTTCTTCAATAACGCCTTTGATGACGTCTCACTGTCCATTGCGCCCTTTGCCCCAGAGGGAAAAGCGGCTGCTGCAAAGCCCGATAACACGTCGGACGGCAATCTTCAAAAGTACTGGACGTGCGAGGGCGAGCGTCGAATTCTGCATAAGGCAGGAGCGCACCTGAACCAGGAACCTTATAACGAGCTGGTGGCGACTGCACTTCACCGTCGCATCCTAAACGCCTGCGATTATGTGCCTTACTCGCTCGAGGGCACGGGCACTTCCGCCCTGAGCATATGCGATGTCTTCTTAACTGATGAAGAAGAGTATGTCCCTGCGTTCTATGTAAACCAGTACGCGAACGCAGATGAACGGCTAACCGACTACGAGCGATATGTAGCAAACTGCGAGGAGCTCGGGGTGACAGGCGTCAAGGATGCCCTTGACCGCGTGATCGTATGCGACGACATCATCGCCAACTATGACCGCCATTGGCGTAACTTTGGCCTCGTGCGAAACGTCAACTCACTGGTCTGCAGACCAGCCCCCATCTTCGATTCAGGCTCATCACTCTGGTGCAACATATCACTAGAGGAGCTTAGGGCGGGAGAGCACAGTTTTACCAGCGCACAATTTCATTCAAGCCCCGCCAAACAAATGTTGCTCGTCGAGGACATGGGCTGGTTTGACGGCGACAAACTCGAAGGCTTCGTTGACGAGGCAATCGAGATTCTTTCCAGAAACGACGCGCTCACGGCAAGGCTGCCATATCTAAAAGAGGCGCTAACGTGGCGCCTCGAAAGAATGATCGACATCGCTGAATGGAGTTAGCGAGGCAGCATTGCCCCGCCAACTTCCCTACCTCCCGCGCAGGGCCTTGAGCTTGGCCAGGGCATCGGGGCTCAGGCGACTGCCCAGAGTCATCTTGATCTGCGGAGCTTCCTCTGCCTCGTGAACGTCGTTGTCGATCTGTTTGATCTCGTCCACCAGCATACGGCTCGAGATGCGCGTAACGCCCTTGCCCATGACGACAGCCTGGATCGTGCCGTCGCTCGATACCACGGAGCACGCACGGCCCTCCTCGCGCGCCTCGATGCAGAGCTTTTGCACCACGGTATCGGCCGATACGCCCGTCGGCGAAAACTCGATACGCACGCCGCGAGCAGGCAGGTTGGGGCGCTCGTTGGAGATATTGCCCGCGCCGTCAAACACGATTACGGCCTCGTAGAGGCCCTGAGCAAAGGCGGCGACGTCGTTGATGAGGGCGGTGCGCGCCATATCGTGGACGTCGCTGGAATACGGATCGTCGGAATGGTCGTACACGAGCTTTTCGTAGCGCGGCGTGCAGTGGATCACGTTGTAACCGTCGACCACCAGCAGCTCGGGCTTGTTGGAGTGCACCGTCGAGACCGGGTCGGCGATGGCCTGCGCAAACGCATTGCCGCCCACGCCGTAGGTCGCGGCCGAAACGATCGGCTTGGCCGAGCCCTCGCCAAAGCGCTTGGCCTTGGACTTGGCACGGTTCTTTTTGGACATGCGCTACTCCTCCCCCATGAGCTCGCCGGCGTTGCGGCGCAGCCACTCAAAGCAGAGGGCCGTAGTCGCCTGTGCCACGTTGAGACTCTCGGTCATGCCGCGCTGGGGAAGCTTGGTCAAGAAGTCGCATTTCTCGAGCACCAGGCGCGAGATGCCGTCGCCCTCGGAGCCCATGACGAGCGCCACGCGGCCCTCGAAGGGAGCATCCCAGCAGCTGCCCTCGGCGTGCTCGGAGGCACCGCCCACCCAAAAGCCAGCGGCCTTGAGGTCGTCGAGCGCACGGGCGATGTTGGGCACCTGCGCGATAGGCAGATGCATGACGGCGCCGGCAGAGGTCTTGTAGCTGCCCACGGTCACGCCGGCGGCACGCTTGTTGGCGATGATGACGCCCGCTGCGCCCACAACCTCGGCGGAGCGCACGATGGCGCCAAAGTTGCCGTCGTCAGTCACGTGGTCGAGCACCACGACAAGTGCCGGGCCCTCGCCTGCGCGGTCGAGAATATCGGCGACATCGGCATAGGGGAAGTTGCCAACCTCGAGCGCGATGCCCTGGTGAGCGCCATGGCTCGACAG
>CAVKNR010000230.1:0-2605 GCA_963657575.1 Sodaliphilus sp. | reverse complement strand
CAGCGAAAACGAGACCGCGTTGGAAATCCAGTTGGCCGTGATGCCTACAGGAGTGCTCACGCCGTCCGAGAGCGTCCAGATCATATCGAAGAAAATGTATGCAGCAGACGTGTAGCCCAGCATGCTAAACAGAAGCTGCTGGGTGCTCGAGAACAAGGAGCGGCGGCTTCGTGCGGCAAGCCCGATAAGAACAATCATGCATAGCAGGAATATCTCAATTTTGAGTGCCTTAACCACTAGACGCCATCCCCTCAATATCCAAGTGGTCAGAATCGCCCGATTCGTGTCTGGACAATAAACACCCCCTACTCCGCAGGGGTAAGGGGAATAATAGCAGAGCGCCCGAACGTCACTGCAAGACAGCTTTCGTTCGGGCGCCTATACGGCGCGAATTGCACACGCCGGCTTGATTGACTCGCGTCGACGATTACTCGCCGTCGATGTCGGTCGCGACGGCCTCCTCAATAGCCTCGACGCCTTCGACCGACAGATCCTCTTTGCCGTGGCAGAACTTCTTATCGACCCAGCCGGTCAGGATCGGAGCCATGATTGCCGTGATGATGACGGCGGTGGCGATCTGGGCGTACGCGGTGGGCGCAAACTCGGCATAACGCGGCGCGACCTCGGCGAGGGCGACCGGCGTGGTCATAGCCGTGCCGGCGATAGTGGAGCAGGCAACGGCCGCCTTACCGTTGCCGCCACACAAGCGCTCGAAGGCAAAGCTAATGGGACCGACGATAAAGAGCGTGATAAGGCCCAGCAGGATGCCCGAGATGCCGCCGGTGATAAAGCTCGAAAGGCTCATGGACGCACCGAGCTGAAAACCGATGACGGCGATCGCGGGATTGGCGCCGGGGACCAGCAGGTTCTTGATGAACGGGAAGAGGTTGCCCAGAACCATGCCGATAACAAGCGGCAGGATGGATCCGATGATGGTGCCGACGGGGATGTTGGCGAGACCAGAGACACCGAGGATGATCATGGTGACGGCGGGGCCGGCCGTAAAGAACAGGATACCGACGGCGCCCTGCTCGGACTCGTCGCCGAACTCGCCCATGATACCCGTGTAGAGCGCCATGTTGCAAAACGTGATGCCGCCGATGATAGACACGGAGCTCAGGCCCAGGAAGTTGTCGTTAAAGAAATATGCCACACCCAAGCCAAGGGCGGCCGCAACAACAAGCTTGGGGATCAGTACGACGATGCCGGTCTTGATAGCGCCCGGCGTGGACTTAAAGCTGATGCCGGCACCCACGAAGAGCAGGATCGCAGCGACGATGGTATTGGAGCCGCCACGGCAGGCAGCCGTAAAGAAGCCGCCGATCTCAAAGACCTGCGGACAGAAAGTGTTGAGCAAAAGGCCAACAATCATGGGATAGATCATGATGTCGCCCGGGATACGCGGTACCTTGAATTTCTTTTGCTCGTTGGCGGTCGCTTCCTGTGCCATGAAACCCCCATTTCCGCTGACGCAGAACAAAAGCCCACGTCACGCTTTGCTACAGTAAAGTTTGACCATGGTACCAGAAGAAGCAGACCAGCTCGATGAGAAATTCGATTCGTTGGGTCAGGCAACGACACGGCAGAATCATCGCCCGACAGCAACCGAGTTCACCTACAATTGCCACCGGATCGAAAGACACAGCTTTTTAGGAAGTCATTATGACAGCTATCGATCGGGGCCGGGCGACCGCGGCCTTCAAACGCTATACCGATGCTTACGATGCCGCCAATCCACGTATCGCGCTCAAAATCGAGCATACGTACCACGTTGCCGAGGCATGCGATGCCGTGGCGCGCGAGCAGGGCTGGTCGACAGAGGATATTGACCTGGCCTGGCTTTGCGGCCTGTTACACGATATGGGACGCTTTGAACAGTTGCGGCGCTGGGACACCTTTAAGGACGCCGAGAGTATGAGCCACGCAGCGTTGGGCGTCGGGGTCCTCTTTGGCGAGAACCCCGACGACGCGCCTGCCACAACAAGCATCCGAGATTTTATCGAGACCGACGAGGACGACGAGCTCATCCGCGCGAGCATCGCCTATCACAGCGACTTTCGCCTGCCGGCACAACTCGACGAGCGTACACGGCGCTTCTGCGATATCGTGCGCGATGGCGACAAAATCGACATTATGCGCACCATCGCCGACAGCACCGTCGACACTATCCTCAAGGTTGATGAGGACACATTTCTCGCCAGCCGGTTCTCGACACCGGCTCTCGCTGCCTTTGACGAGCGCCGCTGCGTCGCACGCGATGAACGCAACGAGCCCGCAGACTACCTGGTGGGACTCATCTGCTTTATGTTTGAGCTCGTCTATCCAGCGAGCCGCGCGCTGGCGCGCGAGCGGGGCGATATCTACCGCCTGCTCGATGCGCCCTTTGGCATTGCGCGCCCCTTTACCGATCCCGCCACGCAAGCGACCTGGGAGCGCCTAAAGGACGAGACGCGCGACTGGTTGGCGCACGCCTAGCGCTCAAGCTGGGCCAGCAGCTCCTCGACGACCTCGACGGCATCGCCGACAACCTTATACTGGGCAGCACCAAAGATGGGGGCATCCGGGTCCTCGTTGATGGCGATAATGCACTCCGCCCCACCGATGC
>CAVKNR010000229.1:0-2610 GCA_963657575.1 Sodaliphilus sp. | reverse complement strand
ATTCGTCACAAATCATTCCGCGCATCGCCGGGGTTCCAGTAATACTCGATATATCTGGATGCCCTCATTCCCCTTTTTGAAGGCCCCAAAAAGACTACCCGTGTGGGTTTGGCTAGGTTCGGGTGCTGTCCGTGCCGTGGGGTAAAATCGTTCAGTCAGAACACGAACCCGCATCGGAGCTCATCACATGGCATTCGTCCATCTGCACAATCACACTGTTTTCTCCATGCTCGACGGCGCAACCCGTATCCAGGATATGGTCAACCGTGCCGTTGAGCTGGGCATGCCCGCCGTGGCCATTACCGACCACGGTTACATGTACGGCGTACCCGACCTGGCGCTGGCCTGCGACGCCGTCAACCACAACACGCCCGAGTACAAAACCTGGAGCCACGACAAGGCCTTCTTGGAAAAGGACCGCCGCGACGAGCTGGTGGAGCCCGATCCCGAGGAAAACCCGCGCGAGCATGCCCAGTATGTGAAGGACATGGCCATGTGGGACGAGAAGGGCAACATCGACGAGCTCAAGCCGCCCCTGGTCATCAAACCCATCTTTGGCTGCGAGGTCTACTTTACGCCGGACGAGACGCTCGCCCGCGACCACAAGCCCGAGCTCTACCACATGATCCTTCTGGCCAAGGACCAGGAGGGCTACGTCAACCTGATGCAGACGGTCTCCGAGGCCGCCGTACAGGGCTTTTACTACAAGCCCCGTGTGACGCTCGACAACCTGCGCCGCCACGCCAAGGGCATGATCTGCACCAGCGCCTGTATCGCGGGCATCATCCCCAAGTACATCGACCGCGGTGACATGGAAGGCGCCATCAAGTGGGCCGAGACCTTCCGCGACACCTTCGAGCCCGGCGACTTCTACATCGAGATCCAGGAACACGGCATCACCACCGACAACGGCTTGACCGACGAGCAGATGGACCGCACGCTCATCGACATTGCCAAACAGGTGGGCGTCAAGGTCATCGCCACCAACGACTTCCACTACCTGCGCCGCGAGGACGCGCCCGTGCAGGACGTCATCATGTGCATCGGCATGAACGCCAAGGTCGACGACCCCAACCGCATGCGCATGACCGGCTCGGAGTTTTACATGAAGACCGAGGAGGAGATGCGGGCGATGTTCCCGTATTGCCCTGAGGCCTGCGACAACACGCTCGAGATCGCCGACAAGTGCTACGTGGAGCTGGACTGGGACTCCATCATCCTGCCGCGCTTCCCGTTGCTCGATCCCGGCGAGACGCACGAGAGCCAGTTCCGCCGCGAGTGCGAGAAGGGCCTGCGCCAGCACTACGGTGACGACTGGGCCACGCGCGAGATCGGCGGCGTCAACATCAAAGAGCGCTTTGAGTACGAATATAAGGTCATCTGCGACAAGGGCTTTGCCGCCTACTTCCTCATCGTTGCCGAGTACGTGCAATGGGCCAAGGACAACGGCATCGGCGTCGGCCCCGGCCGTGGCTCGGCCGCCGGCGCTATCGTCGCCTACGCCATGAACATCACCGCGTTCGACCCGCTCGAGAACGGCCTGATGTTCGAGAGGTTCCTGTCCCCGCAGCGTACCGAGATGCCCGATATCGATATGGACTTCGACGATGAGCGGCGCCTCGAGGTCGTGGAGCACGTTCGCCAGCTCTACGGTCCCGAGAAGGTCACCCACGTCATCACCTACTCGACCATTAAGGCCAAGCAGGCCATCAACGACGCCGCGCGCGTCCTGGACTATCCGGTCTACATGGGCCAGCGCCTGTCCAAGATGGTCTCGAGCGACCCCAAGGTCAAGCTCAAGCAGGTGCTCGACAAACAACCCGGCAAAGAGGATCTGTTTAACCCCGACTTTGCCGAGGCATATAAAAAGGACGACGATGCCCGCCGCATCATCGACACGGCACTCTCGATCGAGGGCCTCACCCGTGGCGAGGGTGTGCACGCGTGCGCCGTTCTGATCTGCCGCGATCCCGTCAACGAGCACGTGCCCACCAAGCTCGACACCAAGGGCGGCGTCGAGATTACCCAGTACGAGGGCCATACCGTCGCCGACATGGGCCTGCTCAAGATGGACTTCCTGGGCCTGCGCACGCTGACGGTTATCTCCAAGGCCAAGGCAAACATCAAGAAGAACTTCGGCATCGACATCAAAGAGGAAGATATTCCCTTTGACGATCCCGAGATCTTTAAGCTCATGGGCTCCGGTCACACCGCCGGCGTCTTCCAGGTCGAGTCCGCCGGCATGACGGCCACGATCAAGAACATGAAGCCCACCGAGTACAAGCACGTCGTAGCATTGATCGCCCTGTACCGCCCGGGCCCGCTGGGCGCCGGCATGGTCTCGTCCTACATCAACCGTATGAACGGCAAGGAGCCGGCCGTCTCCTACGACGACCGCCTGGACGACATCCTGGGCGAAACCTACGGAACTATGGTCTACCAGGAGCAGGTTATGCTCATCTCCGTCGAGATGTGCGGCTTCTCCAAGGGCGAATCGGACTCGCGTATCCGTAAGCCCGTGGCTAAGAAAAAGATCAAGCTGCTCACGTCGACGGTGCTCCACTGGGAGGATGGCTCGGACGAGACCACCTACGACCACTGGATGAACGG
>CAVKNR010000228.1:0-2611 GCA_963657575.1 Sodaliphilus sp. | reverse complement strand
CTCGCACGGAGAGCACATTAAGTGCTCTCCGGCTCGTGCGGAACTCGCGATCGACCTTATATATTTGCCCTCCCCGGGGCTCCCGCACAACGGGACCTCGGTTGGGTTCTATCCCTTTGGCAGTCGCTTCGCTTCTGCCCTACTTTGCTGGTATGACGGTTTGGCGTTGGATCGGTTCTTTCTGATATATGCTTGTTGCGGCTCTTCTTTTGGGAGGGGCCGCTTTTTTGTTGCTAGGAGGTTGGCCCGTGGTTGATGGGGAGAATCGTTCTGAGCTGCTTTCCACAGATTGGAACCAGGAGTGGATGCAGATGCAGGCCGCTCGGCATCGGGCTGATGATTCTTTTGAATGGGATAAGCGGGCTCGGCATTTTCGGCCGCTTGAGACTGCCCCGTATGCCCGGGACTTTATGAAGCTGTTGGCGTTAAAGCCTGGTGAATCCGTGCTTGATATGGGGTGTGGGGCTGGGTCGATTGCTATTCCGCTTGCTCAGGCTGGGCATCCTGTGATTGCAGCCGACTTCTCCCCCGCTATGTTGGGCACCCTTGATGCCGGCATTGAGTATTACGGGCTCGAGGGGCGCATAACGCCGCTTGAGCTTGCTTGGGATGATGATTGGGATTTGGTTGGACCGGTCGCAAAAGCGGTGGATGTTGCCTTTGCCAGTCGCTCTGTCACCACGACCAACCTAAAAGGCGCGCTTGCCAAGCTTGATCGAACGGCTCGTCGGCGTTGTGCTGTCACGATGGTCGCCAACTCCAGCCCGCGCTATGACCTGCACGTGATGAACGCTATCGGTGCCTCGGTTACCTGCAGTAATGGTTTTGTGTATGCCTTTAACATCCTTATTCAGATGGGTGCGCTGCCGCAGGTTACGTACTTTGAATCGCCTCGTCGCGATACCTTCGACAGCCTTGAAGCGGGCGTGGCGGACTTTTCCCGCATGCTTGAGCATGGCAACGAGGATAAGGTCGACCGTCTGCGCGACTACATCGCTCAACACATGATTGAGAACCCCCTTGCCGGTGAGCCGGGCTCCAAGGGCGTGCCGCAGGGACGCTATATGCTCGACCACGTCCGCAAGGTCCGTTGGGCGTTTATTGCATGGGAGCCGGTCTCTGCGCCCAGCTCATAGCCTGTTCGCAGCCCACGCCGCCCACTCACTCGGCATCCGCATTCTTTTTGAACTGGGCAAACGCGCCCCACACCGCGCCGTTCCTGCGCTATCGTGGGACAGCTCACGTAGATTAAGGCCCCGTCGCGGGGCGCCCCATACATAGAAAGCGAGAACCCATGGCACTGACAGGAGCCCAGGTCAAGCAGCTTCGCAGCATGGCCCATCACCTCAACCCCGCCATCATCATCGGCAAGTCCGATGTCAACGAGGGCACCGTCGAGCAGACGGTCGCCTACCTGGAGAAGCACGAGCTCGTTAAGTGCTCCGTGCTCGATGGCTCCAGCCTTTCCGCCCGCGAAGCCGCCGAAGAGCTCGCTGAGCGCTGCCACGCCGAGGTCGTTCAGGTTATCGGCCGCAAGTTCTCGCTGTATCGCGAGTCCTCGCGCAAGGACATCGAGAAGATCAAGCTCGTCTAAGAGCCAATGATCCGGCGAGCCAACATATAGCAAGCTTACGGGTGCCCAAGTACTTCGGGCGCCCGTTTTTTATCGCTCGACCAGCACGCGATTGAGCCGCCCCTCCACCAAGCGCTCGTATAGGCGCCGCGTCTCGGGCTCGGGCACGCCATTGACCTGCTCCCTCAGATGGTGCATATGCCCACTGTACAGCTCGACGATATCGCGCCGCCGCCCCGCCGCACTGTAGACGCGCATGGCGCAGCGCACCATATCCTCACGCGCCGTTTCCTGCCGAAGCCCCGACTCCGCCAGCCAAATCGCCGATTGCAGATCGTTTTCTTCTAGAGCGGCATTTGCTCCCTTAATCATGCAATCGATGTACTTTGACTGCATAATGCGTCGCATACGCAAAAAGTAGGTGGGATTACAGCCATTGGGAACATACAGCGGTCCGGCATAAAGCTGCTCAATCTTAAGGCACAACTCGACCAGATGGGGTCCGCGCGCACCCGTGCGATTTCCCAAAACCTCGCGGCTTATCTGGTCAAACAGCCGTACATCGGTCTTGACGTAGTCGCCGTTGAGTCCAATACATTCATTTTGGATGAGCACACACGACTTGCCATCCGGCGTCGGTCCCAAAGCCGACCGCAAGCGCGATATCGTCGAGTACAGGTTGTTGCGGGCGCTATTGAACTCGGCATGGGGCCACAGCTCCATGGCCAGCGTCTCACGATCGACGAGCGCATCCATGCCCAGCGCAAGCCGCTCGGCAAGCGTCGCCGCCTTCTTGCGGCGCCACATTTTGTCCGTGATGGGAAACCCGTCGCGCTCGGCGCGAAACGCACTAAACATGCGAATCTCGATATGGTCGATGGTATCAACCGCTTCAACCTCGCCGGCCTGGAACAGGCGCTCGCCCTCCCCTTCCAAATCGTCGCGCAGCGAGTACCGCGACAGCTCGCGCACGGGAAGCTTCTTGCGTATCCTGCCCGCCGGCTCGCCCAGACAATGCATGGCAAGGCGCGCAAAGAG
>CAVKNR010000227.1:0-2613 GCA_963657575.1 Sodaliphilus sp. | reverse complement strand
TCCTCTTGGCCCGTCGTCTCATCTTTCATATATCCCCCAAGCTCAATATCGGGACAACACTGTACCCAAAAACAGGACCCCATAGAGCTGCCGCATGATTTGAAATCCAATTTTATTTGTGCGTGTGTTTTTGAATGAAGGCGCAACGACAAAAGCCCCCGGAAAGCGAGCGAAACGCTTTCCGGGGGCTCTGCGAGACATCGGATTGAAAATCTGGCAGGCGGGCCTATGCCCAAGTGCCAACAGCGACCAGCACGTTACTCGGCGTGCGCGTAATCAACCTTGGCGCGGCGAGCGGTGGCCTTCTCCCAATCGCTGGTGCCCTCAAAGACATCCTGCTTGTAGGGGTTGCGGCCGAGCTTCTTAGCGCGGTAGGCGATGTAGATGATCGCGGCGACGTTGGCGACCAGTGCGGCGATCGAGACCGCGGTAGCGGCGCCGGGGTCGAGCGTGGAGTGGGTCACAAAGATGGACTCCTCCTGGAAGTACGGGAACACCTGGGCAAACATGCACCAAATAGCAAGCGTAAAGGCGCGGTTCTGGATCCAGCCGCCCTTGTTCCAGATAAAGGCGGCGACGGTGGGCGCCAGCAGCAGCGCAAAGCCGCAGAACCAGGAGTGGGTGGGCAGGCAGTTGTAGGTGTAGCAGAAGTTCCAGATATCGTAGGCGATGATGTAGACCCAGGTCATATCGGGCCACAGCATGTCGGTCTGATCCTCGGAGGCGTAGACGCTCCACCAACCGGTCATGCAGAAGATGTTGATGATACCGGCGATGCCGTTGAACACGTTGTTCCAGCCGGCAAGCTGCGTGGCACCCTCGGAGGTGACCCAGGTGGATTGGCCCAGGACAAAGAAGTGATAGGCGCTCTCGAAGTCGGACACGACGGCGATCATGATGTTGATGGCGACGATCACAAACGGCCACGCGCGGAACCAATGCGCCTTGCCGATCTTGCCCCACTGGTACTTAATGGCAATGAAGCCCCAGCAACCGGCCAGCGCCGCGTATACCTTGGCGTAGTGGAACCAGCTGTTCTGGTACACATGGGTGGGGTTGGTGAGCGCCCACTCGGCGCCCTGTGAGACGCCGATGGCGATGGCGACGCAGTAGATGGTCATGGCCAGCGGAGCCACGCCAAAGATGATGGCCGCGCCCAGCTTGGTGCGGCGGCCGACCTCGTTGAGCACGATCAGGCCAATAAAGACCATGGCCCAGCCGGCCCAGTGGATAAGGGTATCGCTACCCCAAACATCAAATAGCATGCTGCTCTCCTTTCACGCGCCCGCGGCCCCTCTTCTGATCGCGGGCAGTTTGGCCAAATGTCGTCAGTTCTGGGGCTTGCGCTCCGGATACTTGGCGGTGTAGCCCTCGATGTGGAGCGTCGAGGCGATGATTTCCTTGACCGTCTCGTCGGGCACATCGGGGTGCGTGCGGATATACATCAAAAGACCCATGATGAGGGTGTAGAACGTCTCGTAGACATGGTCGATGCGTAGCTCATGATGGGCGACAAAATCCACCACGGTGGTGTCGCAGATATACTGCGCCACGCGCTGAACCACGTTGTGCAAAAAGCCGCCGTAGAGCGCGCCGCTGCTGGAGGTCAGGGTACTCGGCAGCTCGTGGCCGCTGGCGACCAGGCGCTTAAAGAGCGGGGCGACGGTGTCGAGCGCGCCCTCAATATCACCGACGGTGCGGTCGGCGTTCCACTGCTCGAGTTCGGAGATAAAACCGTCAATTGCCTCGTCCATAACAGCGGTGACGGCGGCGTCCATGTCGGCGAAGTAGTGGTAGAACAGCGAGCGCGTGCAGCCGGCTCGCTTGGTCACGGCCGATACCGATAGGTGGGATACGCCCAGCTCGGAGCTTACGGTGCGCACGGCATCGAGGATCTCGCGACGGCGTTCGTCACCCGTCAGGCGCTTTGCCGCACTATCGGATGCGGGGACGGCATCGACCGCAGAGGTATCTGCTGTGTTGTTGCTCATGTTTTGCCGCCTTTCACCCTCTTTTGCCTGACCGTTCGCCTAACAGTCTTGAATATTGTTGACGGTTCGTCAATACTATTTTTGACACAATGTCAACAATGGCGGGTGAACGGCATGGGGGCATGCCCGGCCTGCAAAAAAGAGGGGTGCTGCGGTCTCGCCGGGCTGTGGCAAGAGAAGGGACAACCATGATTCTCAACGGACCGGGAATTAGCTACACCGAGCCCGATATCGGCTCGGAGTTCGTGCCGCCGCTGCCGGAGCATCCGCGCGAGGCCATCGTCAAGCTGTGTGAGCACTGCACCAACCGTCTGCTGCATCGCGACGAGCTGCTGGGCTACGAGTACTGGTCGTTTGCCGAGGCCGCGACCGACGAGCAGGCCGAAGTGCTCTGCAAGATGAAGATGCGCCGTCCCTACACGCTGCCCGAGATGGTCAAGCTCACCGGCATGCCCGAGGCCCAGATCGAGAAGATACTCGACGACATGAGCTATACGGGTCTGCTCGAGTACAACTGGGAAAATCCCGAGCGCGCCAAGCAGTGGGTCCTGCCCATGCTGGTGCCGGGTTCCGCCGAGTTCCTCAACATGCGCGTGAGCCAGCTCGAGGAGCACCCGGTCTA
>CAVKNR010000226.1:0-2619 GCA_963657575.1 Sodaliphilus sp. | reverse complement strand
CGAACGGCCTCGACCGTGCGGTAGCCAACCGAGACAATCGGCGTTCCGCCAACACGCTCGACCTCGGCAAAAATCGACTTGTCCTCAAGATCGGCCGTCAACAGCTCACGGTAGGCGTCAAACGGCACAAAGATGTTCTCCTCAAAGATGGGCTCGCCGTCGGCTGTACGCACGCGCTTGATGTGCAGCAGCAGCGCGTCCTTCTGCAGGCCAAAGAACTCCATCTCGTTTTGACGTGCCGGCACAATCTGGCGATCGACCACATGCGCGCCCGCCTTCATGCCATTATCGGCACACAGCGCGGTAAACGTCTGCAGCGTCGAAGCGTGGAACTGGCGGTTGATGTGCGGCGTGGAGACAAAGGTGCCACGGCCCTGCTGCTTAACCAGGTAGCCATCGGAGCACAGCTCCTCGACGGCGCGGCGCACCGTAATGCGGCTCACGTCGTACTGCTCGGCTAGCTCAAGCTCGGACGGAATACGCTCCTTGGGTGCATAAACACCTTTCTCGATCGCGTCCTTGATCTCGTCGTAAATCTGCTGGTAAAGCGGTGCATTTTTGGGCGCAGGCATATCTGATCACTCTTATCGAAATATTGAAATAACTAATACGTATATAACGTCTAGTTTCATGTTACCTCATATTGATAAAACGATACACCCTCCCTACCAAAAAGCGACAGCTTCATTTTGGCAGGTTTTATCTAGGCAAACGAGAGCCTCCCGAAAGCAGCGAGGCTTTCGGGAGGCTCAAGCGGACAGGATTGCGTCAGGCCAGCAAAATGCCAAAACCCTACTTGCCGTCGTCCTGCTGCAGGCTGTCCTGTTCGCTGAGGCGCGCCTGCCTGCTGGCCATGCGTGCGGGCTTGTCGGGATCGGGAACGGCCGTGGGCATGGGCTCGTCGACATGACCGCCCCACCAGCCGCCCACAAAGTTGAGCGTGTGGAACACATTGATCACGGCACCGGGATCAATGTCGCACACCAGCTTGATAATGTCTTGGCTCTCGTAGGTCGAGACAACGGCGTGCAGCAGGTACATCTTTTCGCGGCTGTATCCGCCAATGACCTCGGCACAGCTAATGCCATGCTGAAAATGGTCAACATAGGCGGTCATGACCTCATCTGCCTTACGCGTCGTGATCTGCAGCGTCACGCGATCGTAGCGACGATAGAAACTGTCGATGGTCTTGGTCGAAATAAACTGAAACACGATGGAATACGCCGCCTTGTCCCAGCCAAACATAAAACCAAAGATCGCCAGGATAAAGCAGTTGAAACCAAAGATGACGCCCCAGATGGTCTTGCCCGTGTGGTTGGAGACCCACAGCGCGATAAAGTCGGTGCCGCCGGTGGATGCGCCGGACTTAAGCGCGATGGCAGCGCCCAGGCCCGAGACCACGCCGCCAAAAATGATGAGCATGATCTTGTCGCCCAAAAACGGCGCGAAGTGAAAGACGTTGAGGAACAGCGATGAGAGCACGACCTGCATCATCGAGAAGATGACGAAGCGCTTGCTAATGCCACTCCAGCATAGGAGCGCCACGGGGATGTTGAGCGCGAGCATACCGAGCGAGATGTCGATGTGAACGCCGCCCAGCGAGGTAACGCGATCGAGCAGGACCGCAACGCCGGTGAGGCCGCTCGGAAGCAAGTCGGCGGGCTGAATGAACGCCTGGATCAGGAATGTCTGGAGAACGGCGGAAATCGTGACCGCCACGGCAGTAATAGCGCGGCGGACGATGGTGAGGCGGCCGAGTACGAGCACTCGGTCCGTGAGCTGATCGATGGCGTTCGCCACGCAGGCTCCTTTCGAAGGCAGATGTAGTTGTGGGGTATGTCCGCGATTGTAGCATGGAGCGTGCGGGGGCGCTTCAATTCACCCTCTCTCGACAACCAAAGCGGGACCAGCAACCCCACGACCAAAGGCCCAAATTACAAGTGAGTAGACTTTACGCGACCTGCAGAGCACACCCAAAACCGCCACCCTTGTGACCTGCGGTTTTACTAGAGCAGATGCGCTTTGTGCTCGTCTTGCATCAAAAAGTCTACTCACTTAGTCCGAATCGAAGCCAAACGGATCCAAATAGATGACAAATTAAGCCAATCCGCAGCAAAAGACGCGTGAATCAGTGCTTCTCGCGGCGGATTGACGCTACAAAGCGGCCAAAATGTCGGTCAGATTATCGATAACGGCATCGGCTCGCGATTGATCGAGGTTGACACCCTCGTGCGGACGCAGCGCCAGGACGCGGGCGCCGGAGCGCTTGCCGGCCTCGATGCCCAAAGGCGAGTCCTCGATAACCAGGCATTCGGCAGGCTCCACCCCCAGCGCCTCCATGGCACGCAGGTAGATCTCGGGGTCGGGCTTAAACGCACTGCACTCGTGACCGCTGATGGTGTAGTCCAGCACGTCGGCGATACCGGCAATCCCCACCAGCTCGTCAATGAGCTCGCGATAGGACGAGCTTGCGATGGCGCACTTCACGCCGCGCTCGTGCAGCTTGCGCATCACCGGCTCCGTCTGCTCGTTGAGCAGCTCGGCATACGGAACGGGATGGTCTGGGCTGTAGACCTGCTTGTACTCCACGCGCAGGCGCTCGCGCAGCTCAACATCGTC
>CAVKNR010000225.1:0-2622 GCA_963657575.1 Sodaliphilus sp. | reverse complement strand
CATGCCTGGTCGCCGAGACCCACGAGCTCGACGTGCGCTGCATCGATTCGCGCACTGGCTCGGGTGCCGAGGGCCTGCTGGTGGAGTACGCGCGGGCCATGCGCGAAGATGGCCGCAGCTTGGACGAGACCGAGGCGCAGATCCGCGCGACGCTGCCCGACGCCCATCTGCTGCTGATTCCGCGCACACTCGAGAACCTGGTCAAGAACGGCCGCGCGCCCAAGCTCGCCAGCCAGCTGACGCAGATGCTCAACATTCGCCTGGCCGTTTCGCCGGAGTGGAAATCGGGCGAGATCAAGGCCATCAAGAAGGGCCGCGGCGCCAAGCGCATCGTTGCCAACACCATGGCCGATTGCCTCGCATTTTTGGCCGAGCATCCGGGCTCCAGCGTGCGCGTGCTCACGACCGGTGCTGCCGAGGAGCAGGAGCTCGTCAGCCAAGCGCTCGCAGGCCAAGACTATGTAGACGCCGGCACCGGCCCCATCGGCTGCACCATCGCCACCCATGTAGGCGTCGACGCCATCGCCATCAGCTACTGCCCCCGCTACCAGCCCGCCAATTAGGGCTACCCATACCACTTGCGGTGGAATAGGGACTGTTTTTGGCTTATTAACCGCCAATCAATCCCTATTCCACCGCAAATTATGAGCGGGCAATCAGCCCTGCGGGCCCTGGAACAGTTCCTCATGCGAGCCCATTCTGACCAGTCGGATCACAGGATTAGTCTTATGCGGCAAGTACAGAACGACCACATCGACCAAGCCATCGGATAGGTGGAAATCGATGTGGCCGTTGTAGTTTCCGCCCGGGTTTGAGAGCTCGTGAGCGCCATACTCCGCCGGAAGCGACCCATGAGCCACAAGCTCTGCAACCGCCGCTTTAAACTCACTCTTTAGCTGCGGATGCATGCGCATCGTTCGTTTGTAGTCCGCCTTAAATTGAGCCTCGACCTTAATCTCGAACATCGCTATTCCTCATCGAGGAATGACATAAGCTCATCAGCGTTGTTGAATGACGGGCTATCGTCCGGCAAAATCCCCAATTCATGAGCCTCGGCGATCACCATGGCACGCCTCGTCGCCTCGTTGGGCACCTCCGCCCTTCCTACAATCTCAAAAGGAATCTTTCGCTGATTTACAAGCTGCCGAACGGCAAGATTGAGATAGGAATTGAGGCTGAGGCCGACCGAATCCAAGAACTCAGTCGCCTGCTCCTTGAGCCCCTCTTCGATGCGAACCGTCGTAGGCTTAACCGTTGCAGTAGACATACGCGACCTCCTCGCCCTCGTCTTTTGCATCAGTATACCCAATATAAATGGCAACCTGACGTTAGAAAGCATCAGATTGCCATGCATATTCATGTCGCGGTGGGCACGATTGCTCTACATCAGCCCGCTCAGGGCGATGTCGACGGCCTCGTTGAGGTCGTCGGTGATGTGCACCAGCTCCGGATCGAGCGGGCTGATCATGCCGGCGTCCATCACCGGGCCGCTGAGCCAGTCAAACAGGCCCTGCCAGTACTCGGTGCCCACCAAAACGAGCGGCGGCGCTTGACCTTGTGCGTCTGCACCAGCGTGAGTACCTCAAACATCTCGTCGAGCGTGCCAAAACCACCGGGAAACACGATGGCACCCGAGCTGTATTTGACGAACATAGTCTTGCGCACAAAGAAGTAACGGAAGTCCATGCCGAGGTTCACGTATTTGTTGAGCCCATGTTCATGCGGGAGCTCGATACCCAAGCCGACCGACTTGCCGTTGACGCTCGCCGCTCCCCTGTTGGCCGCCTCCATGATGCCGGGGCCGCCACCGGTGATAACCGCCACGCCGCGCTGGGCAATCTTACGGCCGACCGTGCGCGCCGCCTTGTAGAGCGGATCGGTCTTGGGCGTACGGGCACTACCGAAGATGGTCACCGCAGGCCCTAACTCGGCAAGTGCGCCAAAACCATCGACAAACTCGGCCTGGATGCGCAGTACACGCCACGGATCGGCATGCAACCAGTCGGTTGAATCCTCGGGCGCCAGCAGGTTGGCGTACGTATTGTCCTTAGGAATCATGGGGCCGCGCATGACCACGGGACCGCGGCGGTACGTCTCGTCGTAGGCAGGCTCGCCCTCGACATTCTCGTTCTTAATCATGGGTGCTCCTATCGAGAAAAAGAAAAACGGGCGGGGTCGACGCCATGCGCCAAACACCCGCCCGAACATCAACTATTCGGTATGGTACCCACGATGCATCAAGTGCTTGCAAGCTATCGGTCAGCGGTCGTAGCTCTTAGTAATCCACCGCGGCAGGACTATTCATCCAATCGCTCACGAACGCGCCGTAACGGCCCTCGATAATGGCCTGGCGAGCACGCTGCATAAGGTTGAGCAAGTAGTAGATGTTGTGCATCGACAGCAGAATACCGCCGAGCATCTCCTTCTGCGTGACCATGTGGCGAATGAGCGCGCGGCTGTAGCCGCCTGTGCACACCGGGCAGGTGCAGGTGGGGTCGATGGGGCCGTCGTCGTGCGCAAAGCGCGCGTTGCGGAAGTTAAGGCGACCTTCACTGGAGAACGCCGTACCCATGCGGCCGGTGCGCGTCGGCAGCACGCAGTCGAACATGTCGATGCCCACGC
>CAVKNR010000224.1:0-2647 GCA_963657575.1 Sodaliphilus sp. | reverse complement strand
TGGGCTTTAACGTGACGCGCGGTGCGCTCGCGGCGTTCCGTCGCCCGCGTCAGATTCCGATTGATGAGTTCTTGGGCGGCGTCGTCGAGGCGGCGGGGGAGCGCCCGGTGCGCGTGTGCGTGCTCGAGGGTATTGTCGACCACACCAACGTCGGCGCAATTTTCCGCTCGGCGGCTGCGCTGAACGTCGATGGCATTTTGGTGAGCCCTACGTGCTGCGATCCGCTGTACCGTCGCTCGGCCCGCGTGAGCATGGGCACGGTGTTCCAGGTGCCCTGGACACGCATTGGCAGCGAGGCGCGCGTATGGCCGCATGATGGGCTGGCGGCGCTGCACGATGCCGGCTTTTCGTGTGCCGCGATGGCGTTGACGGATGATTCGGTGTCGTTGGACGATCCCGCGCTGCAGGAGATTGACCGCCTGGCAATCTTTATGGGCACCGAGGGTGCTGGCTTAGGCGCCAAGACCATTGCTGGCTGCGACCGAGCCGTGCGCATTCCGATGGCGCACGGGGTCGATTCGCTTAACGTGGCCGCGGCAAGTGCTGTTGCCTTTTGGCAGCTGTGCCCGCATGTGAGCAACGAGTACCACTACCAGCCGGGTTTGTATCACTAAACAGATATTTCGCACCGGGCTGTGGTTCGGGGCGTTTCGGCCGACGCTGGTCGGTGCTAAGCTGGTGTCGGCTTTGGTCTTAAATTGCCGTTTTGTTGTATGACGTACGCTAGTGGGGAGGGCGTGTGGCTAAGAAATCTACGGCTATCGATGTAACGCAGGGTGTCATTTGGCAGCAGCTGCTGTCGCTGTGCATTCCCATCTTCTTTAGTTCGTTCTTTCAGCAGGCATACACGCTTATCGGTACCTATATCGTCGGTCAGTTTGGCGGCAAGCTCGCGCTGGGTGGCATTCAGGCCACGATGGTGCTCACCGAGCTCTGCATTGGCTTTTGCGTTGGCGTCGGTGCCGGCTGCGCGGTCATTACGGGCCAGTTTTTTGGCCAGCACGATGACGAGCGCCTGAGCCGATCGGTCCATACGGCCATGACGCTCGCGCTGGTGGGCGGTATCGTTTTCTCGATTCTTGGCATAGTGTTCGTTGAGCCCATGCTGGTACTTATGAACACTCCGCATGAACTTTTGGCCGAGGGCGTGGCCTATGCTCGTTGCTATTTTGCCGCCATGGTTGCGGCGCTGCTGCTCAATATGGGAACGGCACTGCTGCGCGCCGTGGGCGACACGCGCGGGCCTGCTGTGATCATCGCTTCCGGCTGCCTTGTTAATGCGGTGCTGGATGTCATCTTTGTCGCCGTGCTTCATATGGAGGCGCTGGGCTGCGGCATCGCGGTGGCGCTGACCATTTGCTCCAACGCCACGATGATCGTGATTCGCATGATGCACGCACCGGGTGCGTGGCGGCTTTCGCTGTCCAAACTCGGCATTGATCCTGGCATTTGTAAGAGCATGATCTCGTGTGGTCTGCCGCTTGGCTTTCAGTCTGCTGCGTATTCGATTTCCAACGTTTTGATTCAGGTGTCGGTCAACTCGTTTGGTGCCGATGTCACCACGGCGTGGGGTCTTTCGGGCCGCTTAGATGGCATTGTCTGGATGGTTACCGAGGCGCTTGGCGTGTCGATTACCACGTTTTCGGCACAGAACTTTGGCGCGCGCAACTATGAGCGCATGCGCAAGGGCTACCATACGTCGCTCGTGCTGTCGTTTATGCTCATTGGTGGCCTGTCTGCCGTGCTGCTGGTGTTCTCGGGTCCGTTGTCGCGTCTGTTTGTCGACGATGCTTCGATTTCGGCGTACACCACGACGATTCTTCATTTCATCGCGCCGTTCTACGCGATCTTCTCGATTATCGAAAACGCGTCGGGCTCCATTCGCGGTGCCGGCGTGAGCTTGCAGCCCATGCTGCTCACGATTTTTGGCACTGTCGTGCTCAGGGTGATCTGGGTGTTTGCGATTATGCCGTTCGATCCGTCGCTTGAGCACCTGCTGTTGGTTTACCCCGTAACCTGGCTCATCACGGCCATGATGTTCACCATCTACCACCACAGTGGCAACTGGCTCGGCCGCGCCACCGCCAAATGATCCCTTGGGGGCGGAGGAAAACGGATCATTTCTCTCCGTCGTGATGTCGATAATCCGTTTTCCTCCGTCCCCTTCGGATCAATTAGTATTCGATGCCTTGGCGGGCTAGGAGGCCTTCGTCGAAGTAGTGTTTGACGGGGCGCATTTCGGTTACTAGGTCGGCAAGGTCGGCGAGGGGCAGCAAGCCACGGCCGGTGAGCACGAGCTCCGTGGTGCTTGGTTTCATCGCGATCAACGCTTCGACATCTTCGCGCGTCACAAAGCCCCGTCGCATGGCTTCTCCCAGCTCATCCAAGATCAGTACGTCGACCTGGCCAATCTGCTCGCGCGCCAGCTCCATGATCTGTGCGGCGCAGGCTTCGGGCGTGTCGCGGTCGGCTTGTACAATGCGTAGCCCCAATCGAGGCGCTGCGTCATGTTCGGCGCAGTGCAGTTTCTTGGCAAACTGAAGCATGAGCACGTTAAGTCCATAGCCCGTGGCGCGCAGCGCGAGCCCCAGCGCAGCCGTCGTCTTGCCCTTGCCGTCGCCCGTATAGATTTGAACCTTGCCGACTT
>CAVKNR010000223.1:0-2655 GCA_963657575.1 Sodaliphilus sp. | reverse complement strand
TAGGGGGATCGAACCCCTGACCTCAGGCTTGCAAAGCCCGCGCTCTCCCAGCTGAGCTAAACCCCCACGGAGACAGTAATAAACACCCCAGCGGCGACTCGGCTCTCGCTGGGGTGTTTATTGCGAAAGAAAGTGGTGGACCTGACAAGATTCGAACTTGTGACCTCCCGGTTATCAGCCGGACGCTCTAACCAACTGAGCTACAGGTCCATCGCGCAAGGGATATATTAGACGAGTCGTCACGCGCGCGTCAACAACTTTTTTGAAAATCTTTGGAGGGGTTCGCCCCGGCCGCCCGGCGGCATATGAAGTCGCCTGCTCGGACAGTCCTGACTCGCACGGAGAGCACATTAAGTGCTCTCCGGCTCGTGCGGAACTCGCGATCGACTTCATATGCCGCCGGGCGGCCGGGGCGAACGCGGGTCCCTAGGTTTTCAAAAAAGCGGTCGGCGCGCAGGTGCGCCGACCGCCGATATATGGGGTCTGATGTTTTTGACCGGAGAGGACTACTTACTCGTCGAGGAGATCCTCTGGCATGTCGTTGCCGTCGCCTAGGTCGACTGGAGCCTCTTCGGTGTCGGCTGCGGCCTCGGCGCCCTCGCCTTCGGGTTTTTCTTTGGCGGCCGTCATGCGGGCTACGGCGCAGATGCGGTCGTTGTCGTCGACGGTCATCATCTTGACGCCCTGGGTGGCGCGGCCGGTCTGGCTGATCTCGTCGGTCTTGACGCGAATAACCGTCGCGCCCTCCGTCACGATGAACAGCTCGTGCTGCGGGCCCACCGTCTTCATGGCCGCGAGGTTACCCTTACGTTCGGTCATTTGAATGGTGTAGACGCCCTGGCCGCCGCGATTCTGCTCTGGGTAGTCCGCGACCGGCGTGCGCTTGCCGTAGCCGCGCTCGGTGATGACGAACAGATCGCCGTTGCCGTTAGTGACTTCCATGCCCAGAACGCTCACGCCGTCCTTCATACCGATACCGCGAACGCCGCTGGTATCGCGGCCGGTGGCGCGCACCTGCTCCTCGGAGAACATGATCGCCTTACCCGCAGTGGTAGCCAGGATGATCTTGTCGCCCTCGCGCACGCGGCGCACGTTCAGCAGTGCGTCGTCGTCGCGCAGGTTGATAGCGATCAGGCCGTCGCGACGGCTGCGGTCATATGCGCTCATCACGGTCTTCTTGACCATGCCGCTCTTGGTGGCAAACATCAGGTACTCGTCGGCCGGGAACTCGCGGCAGCTGATGACGCTCGCGATCTTCTCGCCTTCCTCGAAGGGCAGCAGGTTGACGATCGCGGTACCGCGCGCCTGGCGCGTACCCACCGGCAGCTCGTGCACCTTCAGGCGATAGACCTTGCCCTTGCTCGAGAAGAACAGCACGTACTCGTGCGTGGACGCGATGAACATCTCGTCGATAACGTCGTCCTCTTTGAGGTTGACGCCCGATACGCCCTTGCCGCCGCGCTTCTGGGCGCGGTAGGCAGCCACCGGGATGCGCTTAACGTAGCCGGTGTGGGTGATGGTCACGACCATGTCCTCGTCAGCAATGAGGTCCTCGACATCCAGGTCCTTCTCAACCTGGCTGATCTCGGTGCGGCGTTTGTCGCCAAACTTCTTGGAGATCTCGCGCATCTCTTCCTTGATGACGCCCAGGATCTTCTCCTCATGCGCCAGCAGGTCCTCGTAGTAAGCGATGGCGCGGCGCAGGCCGTCCAACTCTTCTTGGATCTTGTCGCGCTCCAGGCCGGTCAGGCGGCGCAGCTTCATCTCGAGGATGGCCGTGGTCTGCTCGGGCGTAAAGCCAAAGCGCTCGATCAGGCGGCTGCTGGCCTCGGAGTCGGTCTGCGAGGAGCGGATGATGCTAATGACCTCGTCGATATGGTCAAGGGCCATCAGGTAGCCCTCGAGGATATGGGCACGCGCCTGGGCCTTCTTAAGGTCGAAGCGGGTGCGGCGGGTAACGACGTCGACCTGGTGGTCGATGTAGTGCTGCAGCATCTCGCGCAGGCTCAGGCATTTGGGAACGCCGTTGACGAGCGCTAGATTGTTGGCGCCGAAGGTCGTCTGCAGCGAGGTGTACTTATACAGGTTGTTGAGCACGACCTGCGGAATGACGCCCTTCTTGAGCTCGATGACCAGACGGATGCCCTTCTGGTTGGACTCATCGCGCATATCCGAGATGCCCTCGATGCGCTTGTCGTTGACGAGCTGGGCGATCTTCTCCTGCAGGGTGCCCTTGTTGACCATGTAGGGAATCTCGGTAAAGACCAAGCGGCTGCGGCCGGTCTTAGTGGACTCCACATGTGCCTTGGCACGCACGGTAATGGAGCCGCGGCCGGTCTCGTAGCTCTGCTTAATGCCGGCGCTGCCCATGATGATGGCGCCGGTGGGGAAGTCCGGACCGGGCATGATCTGCATGAGCTCGTCGACGGTGGCGTCGGGGTTGTCGATCAGGTAGCAGGTGGCCTCGATCGCCTCGGTGAGGTTATGCGGGGCGATGTTGGTGGCCATGCCGACGGCGATGCCCTGGCTGCCGTTGACCAGCAGGTTGGGGAAGCGCGCAGGCAGCGCCACGGGCTCGGCGAGCGATTCGTCGTAGTTGGGCTGCCAGTCGACGGTATCCTTCTGCAAGTCACGCAGCAGTTCCATGGCGGGCTT
>CAVKNR010000222.1:0-2678 GCA_963657575.1 Sodaliphilus sp. | reverse complement strand
CAGGAGTCGCCCAAAACATCCGAAAGGGCCCAGGTCGCATATAGCGGCAAATAGAGAACTGCTCCGTTGCGTTCAACGTTGCCTCTCGAGAAAACAATCCCGAGCTTTACGCCATATTCAGCCGTATCAAGCACATGACCGAGCGCAGCGTGCGCGTGGTAATAGGAGCCCGATTTAACCTCGATCGGAACAGCCGTCCCATCCGGTCCATCGACCACAAAGTCCACTTCACCGCGCTTTTTTGTCTGATAGTAGTAAAGCTGGCGATTTTGGGCAGCCAGCTGCTGGGCCACCACGTTTTCGTAAATGCCGCCCAGGTTGGGCTCCTTGCTATCAAGATACGCCGCCTGGGCGACTCCAACGGGGTAACGCGCCATCAACATGCCCGTATCCGATTGATATAGCTTGAACTGCGATGGCCGTGCCGTCTTGAGCAGGGGCGATTTTGGCTCGGTTACGATATCGGCTTTGAGAGCAACGCCGGCATCGACAAGCCATACAAAATCTCGCTGATACTTCTCGTAGTGCGCCTTAGGGTCAATGGAATTGAGCACGAAGCGCTTGTTTTCGCCCTCGAGCATAATAGGGAGCTGGTCGTAGATGCTCTGCACCTGAAGGGCTCGCCCGCTTGCATACTTGGAGATATCCCGCCGGTACTGTTCGTTGAGCTCTGACTGTAGCTGACGAACAGAGGCAAGGTCGCCCCGCGTGTCAAGGAAACGCTGCACGACCTCCGGCATTCCGCCGACAACGGTATAGGTCCTGAAGTTTGCCATCATCGCGTCATGAATGTAATCAGGAATGGGCCTCTCGCTGATACACGCGTCACGTATCGTTTGGCGAGCCCCCTCGCTCACCCCGATTGCCCAGCAAAACTCCTCAAAATCGAGCGGGAACATCCTAAGCTCGTGGACATACCCCACGGGATAGGACCTGACGCCATTGAACTGGGTCCCGAGCATTGACCCCGAAAACGCCCAGCGGCACCTCCCGTCCTCAACAAGGAACTTTGCCATCGTCATGATGTCGGGGGCCTCTTGAACCTCATCGATAAACACGAGCGTTTTGCCTGGCGCAATCGACTTTCCCGAAAGAAGCGTCACCCTGCTGATGAAATCATCGGCATTCCGCGCCTCGAGAAGAGCATCTTTTGCCTGGCGGTTTTCCATGAGGTTAAGCTCGATGTAGGTTGCATGGTTGGCTTTGCCAAATGCACGAATCGAATAGCTTTTGCCAATCTGGCGAGAACCCGTAATGAACAAGGCCTTTTGCTCGGAAGACTTCAGCCAACGCTCCAGCTCTGCCGCTATTTTCCTGCGCAGCATAGGCTCTCCCCTTAGTGTCATCAAATGAAATGCAACGTTTTATACGCTTGATTATCGATGAAACGCAGAATTTTTAGAACCTAAAATCGGATGAAATGCAGAGATTTGAGATTACAAGCATAATAGAAGGGGCACCACCGGCGAATGTGGCAAAAGAACTGTCCCTTTGTCACATTGCGCTCGACTACTCGTCGACGATCTCGGCAAGCCAAACATTCAGCGTATCGACCTCGGGGCAGCAGAACTTTGCCGTACCAGGCTCGTTGCCGGGCACGGTTCCGCCATAGCGCAGGATATCGATATAGGGAAAGCCCACATGGCAGGCCATGGCGCACATCTTGCCGCGATCTCGGTCGAAGTCAAAAACGTCGCCCGGCTTGTGGCCATGATGGCAGCGACACGCACCCAGCTGGTCCACGCAACTCACGCGGATACGTGGACGCTTACCACGCGGCGCGCCGAGCGGCTTGTTCTCGCCCGCAGGCCTGGCGCCACCCTCGCCAGCATTACTCATGGTCAATCACATCCAGGCAGGCCTCGATGGGCAGGCCGGCGGACTTGTCCTCTTGGTCGGCATTGCGCTCGATAAGCTCAGCCACCACACGCATGGCATCGGACGTCGCGCGCTGCAGACTCCAACCTGCCATAACGCGGCCGACGAGCACCGCCGAGAACGTGTCGCCCGTGCCCGGGAAATAGACCGGAATGAGCTCAAAGGGAATCGTAAAGTACTCCCCCGCCACATGGTCGTAACCGATAACCGCGTTCGTGCCATTGACCACGGCGCTCGTAATGACCACAGACTTGGCACCCAGCTCACGCACGGCGTCCACAAGAGCGCGGGCCTCATCGGGCGTAATTTGCTCGGCGATAGGCGTATCGGTGAGCAGGCACGCCTCGGTATAGTTGGGCACCGCGTAGTCTGCGCACTCCAGCAGATGCCGCATAAGGCCAATCGTGGACTCGGGCACGCCCGCATAGAGCTTGCCGTTGTCGCCCATGATGGGGTCGACGAACACCTTGGTGCCCTTTTGCGCACGGCGGTGGCAAAAGTCCGAGATGATGCGCGTCTCTTCCTCGGTCACGATAAAGCCGGTCGAGATGGCGTCGAACTCAAAGCCGAGCTCCTCCCAGATAGCGAGGCTTTGGCGCACGTACTCGGTGGTGTCGTGGATGTAGAACTTGGGGTAGTTGAGCGTATCGGAAACGAGGGCCGTCGGCAGGTTATGGATACGGTAGCCCATGTGCGACAGCACCGGCAGCATGGCGGAAAGCGCGACCTTGCCGTAGCCGCACATATCGTTGATCAGCAGCAGCTGAGTGTTCTTCATGAGGGTCTCCCTTGGTTCGGGC
>CAVKNR010000221.1:0-2698 GCA_963657575.1 Sodaliphilus sp. | reverse complement strand
CGCTGGGCTTTAGGTCGAAACCGATAGGAGACACGTATGTCCGGACACTCTAAGTGGGCCACAACCAAGCATCGTAAGGGCGCGCAGGACGCCAAGCGTTCCGCCCTCTTCTCCAAGCTGAGCCGCAACATCACCGTTGCTGCCCGTCTCGGCGGCGACCCGCTGCCCGAGAACAACGCCAGCCTCGCCGCTGCCGTTGCTAAGGCCAAGGCTCAGTCCATGCCCAAGGACAAGATCAAGTCCGCTATCGACAAGGCCTTCGGTTCGGGTGCCGATGCCGCCGTCTACGAGAACATCGTGTACGAGGGCTACGGTCCCGCCGGTGTCGCCGTCTACGTCGACTGCCTGACCGACAACCGCAACCGCACCGCTGCTGATGTCCGTTCCGCCTTCTCCCACGCTGGTGGTAACCTGGGCACCTCGGGCTCCGTCGCCTTCCAGTTTGAGCGCAAGGGCCAGATCGTCGTCGCCAAGGAGATCCTGGACGAGAACGCCAAGAAGGAGACCATGATCGCCAACGGTCCTGCCGGTGACGAGGATGAGTTCATGATGGCCATCGCCGAGGCCGGTGGCGAGGACTACGAGGACGCCGGCGAGGAGTGGATCGTCTGGACCGCTGCTAACGACGTCATGGCTGTTTCCAAGGCGCTCGAGGAGCAGGGCGTCCAGGTCAAGGGCTCCGAGACCACCATGGTCCCGACCACCCCGACCGAGGTTTCCGGTACCGACGCCAAGAAGGTCCAGCGTCTCATCGACCGTCTTGAGGAGCTCGACGACGTCCAGGATGTTTACAGCACCATGGACATGACCGACGAGGTCATCGCTGCCCTCGAGGAGGAGTAGCGCCCGCACGGGTTAAGCCGTGCATATCTGGGCATAATGAAGCGAGCATGCAAGCCTCGTGGAATAGATGAGCCGGATCCGCGTGCGTAGAGCACCGGACCCGGCTCTTTTATAATGATGCGAACCGTTTTGCATTTCGAGAGCCGAGATTTGAAGGGAGCGCCACGTGCGCGTACTCAAACGAGCCCTAGCGATTGTGTATCTTGCCGCCGCCATCGTGGCGCTGGGCACGCTTGTCTGCCAGTTTTGGGGGCCGTATACGTATCGCTTTATGCTGCTGATGCGCGACCCCATGCCGCGCATTGTCGTGACGGCATGCGGCGGAGTTGTGGCGATTGGCGTGCTGATAAGCTTCTTCCGCCTGATGTTTGCTCGTCGCGAGCCGTCCTGCGTGCATCCGGCGGGGGAGCGCAATATCGAGATCACGCTCGCGGCGCTTTCTTCGTGCGCCAGGGCTGCTGCCGAGCGCGACGACCGCGTGATGGTCGAGCATGTCGAGGCCCGCGTCCAAGGTTCCGACGATTCGCACGTCCGTTTTAAGGTCGAGGCTATCGCGCTTGACGATAAGGACGTGGCATCTCTGGCTACCGCGATGCAGCAGCGCATCGAGGAAGCTTGCGACACCATGCTCGGCACGCCGGGTACGACCACGCGCGTCCGTTTTTTGCCGTCCAAGACTACCGTCCAGACCGTGGAGGTTTCCGGTGAGTGATACCAATCAAGATAAGACCGCTCGTACGCCGCGCCTGACGATTGACCAGAGCGCCACACCGGCGAGCGAACCTGTTGATTCCAAAGCAGAGGCAACCGAGTTACAAGACGCGGCAGCCGCGGATTTTGACGAGGCTATGGGTCTCATCAAGGGTACGGGGGCGGCTATCTGGAGCTATGCCGTGCGTCATCCCAACACCACGCTCGGCGCCGTCGCTGGCTTTATCCTCGCCGTGTTGGTGCTCACGCTCGGCCTCTGGGACACGCTTGTCATCGCATTCTTCGTGCTGATAGGCGCCGTAATTGGCCAGATTCGTGATGGCGAGAACGGGATCGTCAACTTCTTCGGCCGTCTGTTTAGCGGCCGCTAATACGTATTCGACTGTCGCATCCGCGGCAGGCATAAGGAGGAACCATGGCTTTTAATACGAAGGTCGATGTAGCCGATACCGAGCTCGTGGAGAACGAGGCGGCCGTCGCCGAAGCCGAGGATGTGACGCTCGAGGATGAGGCGCTCGTCGAGGCCGAGTCCGATGCTGATGAGGACGACGAGGAGGCGGACGAGTCCGAGGACTCGCTGACCTATTCCAACGGCGTGATCGAGAAGATCGTTGCCATGGCCACCCGCGAGGTTCCGCACGTTCTGGGCATGAAGGGTAACCTCATGCACTTTGTGCAGGAGCAGTTTGGTGCCGAGAATCTGACCAAGGGCGTGACGGTCGAGGTCACCGATGACAATCGCGTGGTCGTCAACATCTCCGTCATTATCGAGTACGGTGCCTATGCGCCCGCGATCTTCGACGATGTCAAGGCACGTGTCACCGAGCGCCTTGCCGCGATGACCGGCCTTGAGGTGGCGGGCGTCAACCTGCGCATCGAGGACGTCATCACCCCCGAGGAGTACGAGCACCGCACCAGCCAGCACGAGTAACCTTCCAAAAAGGGACAGGTTTGTTTTGGCAGGTTTTATCTGCGAAAACGTTAAACGGCCGACCGCGCAAGCAAAAGCGTGGCCGGCCGTTATTTGTATGCCCCCCGATGTAGGCATACCGCTCGTCTAACTAGGGGTTGCAATCATCGCGTTCCGCGTTACCCTAATGGGCGCATTGTTTCCAAATTGTTAACGAGGGGTTGCCGTAATGGC
>CAVKNR010000220.1:0-2724 GCA_963657575.1 Sodaliphilus sp. | reverse complement strand
CGGCTGTGAACGCGACGGGTTCCGGCGACTCGACCATCGCCGGCTTTGCGCATGCGATTGCTGCTGATGCCGACGACGTCACGGTGCTCAAGACCGCCAATACCTGCGGCAAGCTTAACGCCATGGATCCCAAGACCGGCCACCTGGTCATGGACCGCTGGGACGAGGTCTACAACAGCGTTGTCGTGACTGAACTGTAGGGTTACGCGGTTTTACCAAACCGCGTAACGGCACGACGCTGCAAACGCCCCTAAGCGGCAATCTGACGTTCAATCGTCGGGCATGACCAAAAGGTCAATGCCCTCCTCTTTCACGTCACCTTGCTCGCTTAGGGGCGTTTTCGCTCTCGTTGCCAAGACACCGGCGTTGCCTTGGTCGCAAGTAGTCATTGGGGACGCTCTTTAATGACTAGTCGTTTAAGAACGCCCCTTAAGAATGACCCCAATGACTACACTCAAAAACGGCGCCCGTCGGCGATGTTGCCGGCGGGCGCCGTTGTCGTGTGGGCGGTTATGTCGTGGCCGCTGATGAGGCTCGAACCTGTATGCTACAGTGAGTCGATAAAGCGCTGTTGGGCGGCGCGGCCGGCTTCGTCCCACTTAAAGACGCCGGCGTTGTCGAGCACGTGGCCAAACACCACGCCGACCTCTTCGTGCAGGATGTCGATGGCGTTGTCGGTCGTAAGCTCGTCGGCGCGGCGAGCAAAGACGTCCTCGGCCCACGCGGCATGGCTGCGACAAAGATCATCGACCTCGAGCGCACCGGCAAGATCGTAGCTGGCATCGACCTTGGCTGCCAGCAGATGCTCACGGACAGCGCCAAGCTCGGGAACCAGGCGCGGCGGCAGAATGGCCAGGCCCATGACCTCGATCAGGCCGATGTTCTCCTTCTTAATGTGGTGGTACTCGGCATGCGGGTGGAACACGCCCAGCGGATGCTCGTCGGTCGTGATGTTGCAGCGAAGCGCCAGGTAGGCCTCGTAAATCTCGCCGCCGGCATTGCCGCGGGAGTCGACGCGGCGGATGACGGGCGTCACGGTGTTGTGGGCCACGCCATCGGCTGTGTGCGCGATGACGCCCACAGACTCATCGGTCCACTCGCGCCAGGCGAGGATAATCTTCTCGGCGGCGTCGAGCAGCTGAGTGCGGTCATGCGAGCGCAGGCGCAGCACCGAGAGCGGCCACTGCAGCACGGTACCGCTGACCTGGTCAAATCCGGGCACGCTAAACTGCGAGACCTCGGCGGCATGCATCATGGGGAACTCGTGCGCGCCGCCCTGGAAGTGGTCGTGCGACAGAATCGAGCCGCCTACGATGGGCAGGTCGGCGTTGGAACCAATAAAGTAGTGCGGGAACAGGTCGACAAAGTCGAGCAGGCAGGTCAGACCCTTGCGGTCCACGTGCATCGGGCGATGCTCGGAGCTCATGGCAATGCAGTGCTCGTTAAAATACGCATACGGGCTGTACTGGAAGCCCCAGCGCTCGCCATCAAGCTGAATGGGAATAACGCGTAGGTTCTGACGGGCGGGATGAGCGCCGCCGTCGGCTGCGGCGGAGCGTCCAGGGTAGCCCTCGTTCTCGATGCACAGCTGACAGGCGGGATACTTCTCGCTCGTGTTTTTGGCGGCACCGGCCGCGGCAATATCGCGCGGGTCCTTCTCAGGCTTGGACAGGTTGATGGTGATCTCCAAGTCGCCCCAGTTGGTGGGGGTGTTCCATTTGATGTTGCGCGCGATGGCGGCACGGCGCACGTAGCCGGCGTCGCAGCACAGGCCGTAGAACCAGTCGGTCGCGGCGCGGGGCTCGTTGACGCCCATGCGTCCGTTGAACTCCTCGTTTACAACCGAAGGCCTCGGCATGAGCGCGCCCATGATGCGCATGGCGATGCGGTCGCGGCCCGATGCCGTGTCCTCGGCGGCGCCGTTGGCAACGGCAGCCTCGGAAAGCGCGGCAAGCGTGCCCTCCAGGTCAAAACCGGGGAGCGTATCGGGGTGCAAGAGCGAGAGCTTCTCGTTCTGCAGCGCCCAAGCCATGTCGAGCGCCGGGCCCGTAGCACCGATGCACTCGAGAATGGTGTTATACGCCCAGATGCGATCGTCCTGGCCGATCATCGATCGGTGGATAGCGTACTCGATCAGGTTCTGCGCGGCCTCGCGCACGTCAGTCATTACAGCCATGCCGCGTAAGCCCCCTTGTCAGAAATTGCGTAGTGGCGGGCAGAGTCCTCGCCCAGCCAGCCGTTCATCTTGGTGATAAAGGTGTCGACCAGGTCGAGCGGCACGAAGGCCTGGATGGTGCCACCAAAGCCGCCACCGTGGATACGGACGGCGCCACGGCCGTCGAGCACGTGCTCGGCCAGTGCCAGGGCATACATCGAGGGCTGCTCGGAGCCCAGCTTGGCAACGACATTCTGTAGGTACATGGCAGAGCTGGCGCCGGACTCGCGCGTCAGGACCAGGAACTGATCGATGTCGCCGGCGTTCAGGGCAGCCCAGCGCTTGTCGACCAGGCTGTTTTCGTACCAGTAGTGAACGGCGCGCAGGCAGGCGCGGTCGCCCAGCTTGGCGCGCAGCTCGGGGAGCTTGGCGTCAAAGTCCGCCACGTTTACCTCGCACAGGCGTGCCTTGCCAAACTCGGCAGCGACGTCCTGCATCTCGCGCGGAACGGCGGCGTAGTCGTCGGTGGCGGCCACGTGGTCGGCACCGACCTTAACGAGCACGAGCGC
>CAVKNR010000219.1:0-2730 GCA_963657575.1 Sodaliphilus sp. | reverse complement strand
GTCCGTCTGAAGTTCTTTAAGGGCAACTGCCATGTCGTCGGCCGCAAGAGCCCCTTCAGCCTCTACGACTACGGTCTGGCTACCTACGACCGCGACACCACGTTTGACGAGAAGGCCAGCGCCGGCTTTATCGAGATCGACACGCTGTCGCTCAAGACGTGGGCCAAGGTCCAGGGTCCCAGCTCTGCTGCTGCTCAGGCCTAAGGCTTTTCCTTCCCTTGGTATCCGCGCGGCCCATCCGCGTGATACAAAACGGGCGCACGGGGTCCCTACCTTTCGTTATGCTTGCTGACACTTCTTAACATCGGTGGCCCCTACGTTCCGCCCGCATATATGATGCCGCGTCTGCGGCTGAGTCCGAGCCCCGCCGGGGTTGTCCGGCGGGGCTCCTTCTATCAATTTGGCGGCTCTGCGCCTATATATATGAGGAGTATCCATTATGTTCAATGCTATCGCGCATGCTTTACTTGCCCTCGCGCCCGAGCTCGATGCTGCAAAGGTCGAGGACGTCCCTATGAGCCTGAAGGCCTGGATCGATGGTTCGCAGGGCAACATTCGGAGGGAGACGTTGGGCGCCAAGTGCATGGTGCGTCACTTCTTTGCAAATTAGCTATATGGCCCCGCGCACGGTGGGGAATATGCAAAACTAGCGATTGAAAAATCACTTTAGCGATATGGCGCATTGCTTTGGGCGCTTGTTTTGGTATTTGGAGAAAGGAGACGGTTCCATGGCTCTTTGGGGCGGTCGTTTTGAGGCGGGCGTGGCCGAGGTCACGCAGGAGTTTGGCGCGTCGCTGCCGGTCGACAAACATCTCTATAAGCAGGATATCGCCGGCTCTAAGGCGCATGCCAAGATGCTGGCGGCCCAGGGCATCATCAGTGTCGAGGACGAGCAAGCGATAGCCGAGGGTCTGACCGGAATCGAACAGGATATCGATGCCGGCAACTTCACCTTTGACATCAACGACGAGGACATTCATATGTCCATCGAGAGTGAGCTGACGCGTCGCATCGGCGAGGCTGGCAAGCGCTTGCATACCGGACGTTCGCGCAACGACCAGGTGGCGACCGACACGCGCCTGGGTGTCAAGGCGCTGGCCAAGGAGCTCATGGAGGCCAATCTTGAGCTGCGCCATGTGCTGGTGGATGCGGCCAAGAAGTACGACAAGGTGATTCTGCCGGGCTACACGCACATGCAGCATGCTCAGCCCGTGCTGTTGTCGCATCATCTGCTGGCGTATTCCTGGATGTTCGCGCGCGACTTTACACGCCTGAAGGCCGCCTTTGATGCCGCCGACAACTGCCCGCTGGGCGCTGCCGCGCTTGCCGGTACGAGCTATCCGCTCGATCGCCAGATGACGGCTGCCGAACTTGGCTTTGCGGGCGTGATTCCCAACTCGCTCGATGCGGTTTCCGACCGTGATTTCCTACTCGATCTGCATTACGCCGGCTCCGTCATGGCCATGCACCTGTCGCGTCTTTCCGAGGAGATCGTGCTGTGGTCGAGCTCCGAATTTGGCTTTATCACGCTTTCCGACTCGTACTCCACCGGCTCGTCTATCATGCCGCAGAAGAAGAATCCCGACTTTGCCGAGCTTATCCGCGGCAAGAGCGGCCGTGTGTATGGCAACCTGGTGCAGCTGCTCGTGACCATGAAGGGCCTGCCGCTTGCTTATAACAAGGACTTGCAGGAGGACAAGGAGGGCGCGCTCGATACCGCTCACACGCTCATGCAGTGCCTGTCCGTTATGGCCGGTATGATTTCGACCTGGACCGTCAACGAGGATGCCATGGCGCGCGAGTGCGGCGTGGGGCACCTTGCCGCCACCGATGTTGCCGATTACCTGGCCAAGCGTGGTCTGCCGTTCCGTGAGGCGCATGCCGTGGTGGGCCATCTGGTCCTGATGTGCGAGAAGCGTGGCTGCAATCTTGAGGACCTGCCGTTTGAGGTGTTCCAGGAGGCAAGCCCGCTCTTTGAGCGCGACATTACCGAGGCGCTCGACATCCCGTCGATTGTCGCCGCGCGCACGACCGAGGGCGGTACCGCCCCTGCCGCCGTTGTCGTTCAGCTGCAGCGTGCCGAGGCGCAGCTCGTGACCGACGAAGGCGTGTTTGGATCGCTAACCAAGGTCGTCGAGATGGGTCACGGGGCAAAGTAAGGGTTTGGCTGAAGCGGTTTTGGCCATTTATTGATAAATCGTTTTCGCTTTACGGGCGTCTGCTGTTGCGGGCGCCCGTATTTTGTTGCTATGGGGGGCTTGTCGAGAACTTCTGTAGGACCTTTGGGCAGGTTGTGAAGGGGGTGCGTTCACGGGCGACAACCGACCGTCCGCTCGGTTCGATGCGGTTGATGGGCGGTCGGATGGTACTCTAATCGGGCTTCGAAACAGAAGTGACACATATGGAGCGTTTTAATAAATTGCAGCGTTTCAATAAACAGCTTTTTGTTTAACTGCATCTAAAACTCTGTTACGATGCAGTCCAGGCGGGTGCCGGAATGGGACTTGGGCACGCGCGAACCTACTTGAAAGGCTACCTTATGGCTATCGAGAAGACTTTCATCATGATTAAGCCCGACGCCGTGCGCGACCGCAAGATCGGCGAGATCGTTGCTCGCATTGAGCGCAGCGGCCTTGTCATCGAGCGCATGGAGATGACCACGCTCGAGCGCGCTACCGTCGAGGAGCACTACGCCCATCTGGCCGACAAGCCCTTCTTTGGCGGTCTCTG
>CAVKNR010000218.1:0-2738 GCA_963657575.1 Sodaliphilus sp. | reverse complement strand
TGGTGCTGCCGGTGCCGTTCTTGGCCGTGGCAGGCATCATTTTTGCTTGGTTCATCGATCCCGCCATGGGCACGCTGCTGGGCGTGGTGGTTGCGATCGTGCTGGTGGCGGCGGTCTTTACCGTTGCCAACGCCGCGCCGATCTTTATGCGCCTGCAGAGCTTTATCGACCGCATGAACGTGGTGCTGCGCGAGAACATCGTGGGCGTGCGCGTCATCCGCGCATTTAACAAGGAGCGCCACGAGGAGCAGCGCCTGGACGAGGTGTTTAGCGATTACGCGGCCAACGCCATCAAGGTCAACCACCTGTTTGTGGGTCTCGACAGTTCCAGCTTCTTTTTGATGAACATCGCCGAGGTGGCGGTGCTGTGGGTGGGCGGCAACCGCGTGGGCGTCCACGCCATGCAAATCGGTAGCATCTCGGCCGTGCTGGAGTACGCGATCCTGATCCTGTTCTTTGTGATGACGGCGCAGATGGTGATTCTGACGCTCCCACGCGCCGCCGCATGCCTGAACCGTGCGCAGCAGGTGTTGGAGATTGAGCCGAGCATCGTGGACGGCAAGCGCACGCTGGACACGTGCGCGGCGGAGTCTGTTGACGGTGCCGACGCGGTGGCCGTGTTCGACCACATGTCGTTCCGTTTTGACGATGCCGACGAGGATACCCTGTGCGACCTGAGCTTTGCCTGTCGCCGTAGCCAGACCACGGCGATTGTAGGCTCGACGGGTTCGGGCAAGTCGACGGTGGCCAAGCTCTTGCTTCGCTTCCACGATGCCACGAAGGGCGCCATTCGCCTGAATGGCATCGATCTGCGCGACCTTTCGCAAGACGACATCCGCGGGCGTATCGCCTATGTGCCGCAGAAGGCATGGCTGTTCTCGGGTACGGTGGCGAGCAACCTGCGCTTTGGCAACGAAGACGCGACTGAGGCTGACATGCTCCATGCGCTGGAGGTTGCCCAGAGCACCTTTGTGCTCGACCAGCCCCAGGGGCTCGATACGCCGGTGGCCCAGGGCGGCACGAACTTCTCGGGTGGTCAGCGCCAGCGCCTGGCGATTGCCCGCGCACTCATGAAGCATGCCGATCTATATATCTTCGACGACAGTTTTTCGGCCCTGGACTTTAAGACCGATGCGGCACTGCGCCATGCGCTGCAGGACGAGACGTGCGATGCCGCGGTGCTCATCATCGCCCAGCGCATCTCGACTATTTTGCATGCCGATCAGATCGTGGTGCTCAAAGACGGCGAGATCGTGGGCCTAGGCACGCACGACGAGCTCATGGAAACCTGCGAGGTGTACCGCGCAATCGCGGAATCGCAGATGAAGGGAGGTGAGTAGCATGACCGAGGAGCTCAAGAAGCAGGGCATCGCCGATGGCGCTGCGGTTGTAGAGACAGTCGAGGAGACGGGCGTCGCGCCCGACCTGGACGAAGCCGCCAAGGCGGCGGAGCGCGAGGCTCGCCGCCAAGCGCTCTACGAGGAAAACGAACGTGCCGAGGACGAGCGCGCCCGCGCCGAGGCAGAGCGTATGCGCGACGTGGACGACGAAGACGAGGACGAGACGCCTCGGGATACCTGGGCGACGGTGCGCCGCCTGTGGAGTGAGGCTGCCGGCGACCATTGGCGCTTCTATATCGTGTTCGGGAGCATTGTGTTCTATGTCATCTTTAACACCGCCGCGCCGGCATATAGCGCCCGCGTGATCGATGAGCTGTGGGGCCACATTCAGGTGGCGTTTGCCAACGACACCACTTTCAGCATCACCTGGGAGAACTGCGGCAAGACCATTTTCGTCTACTTTATGATCTGGACTGCCGCTGCCTCGTTCTATGCGCTCCAGAGCTTTTTGATGTCGAGCGTCGCTGAGCGTCTCAATCTGCGCCTGCGCAACCGCATCGCGCAAAAGCTCAACCGTCTGCCGCTCGCCTATTTTGACGCGCATCGTCCCGGCGAGGTCGTCAGCCGCGCGACCAACGACCTGGACAAGATGTCCGAGAGCATGCAGCGCGGATTGCTGCAGCTGCTCGTGTCGATCGGCACGGTTGTTGGTGCTGTGAGCGTGATGTTCGTGTTCAGCGTGCAGCTTACGCTCGTCTTTCTGTTCTTTACGGCACTGTCGCTGCTGGTGACGAAGGTCGTCTCGCGCCGCACACACGATGTGACGGGCGAGCGCCAGGAGTGGGTGTCCAAGATTACGAGTGCGGTCGAGGAAGGCTATTCGGGCCGTCTGGTGATCCGCGCGTTTAACCGCGAACGCCAAAGTTCTGCCGAGGTGCACCAGGCCTCGGGCGAGCTGGCACGCGTGAGTGCCAAGGCCGACTTTATGATCAATGCCGTCGGCCCTGCGGTGCGCTTTATCGGCCGTTTGGCGCAGATCGTGATCGCGCTGGTGGGCTGCAGCATGCTGGTTGCCGGTCACATGACCGTCGGCGTGTTCCAGGCGTTCTTCCAGTTTATCTACGAGGCGTCCGAACCCATGACGCAGCTGTCGTTTACCTTCAACTCGCTGCAGAGCGCGTTGGCGAGTGCGGAGCGCGTGTTCGACCTGCTCGATGAGCCCGAGATGGAGGCCGATCCGCTGCCGGACGAGGCCGCCAAGCTGCCGGGTCGCGTTGAGGGTCGCGTCTCCTTTGAGCACGTGCGCTTTGGTTATTCGCCCGACAAGCCGCTTATGCACGACGTGTCGTTTACCGCCGAGCCGGGCCAGAAGATTGCCGTGGTGGGAACCACGGGCGC
>CAVKNR010000217.1:0-2741 GCA_963657575.1 Sodaliphilus sp. | reverse complement strand
CCAGGGTCTTGGACTCGATCTGGCGGATACGCTCGCGCGTGACGCCAAACTCGCGACCGACTTCCTCGAGCGTGCGGGGATGTCCGTCGACAAGGCCAAAGCGCAGCTCGATAACCTTGCGCTCGCGATCGGCAAGCGAATCGAGCACCTGGGTGAGCTGCTCCTGCAGCATGGAGAAGCTGGCGGCATCGGGCGGAACGATAGCCTGGGAATCCTCGATGAAGTCGCCCAGCTGGGAATCCTCTTCCTCGCCGATCGGGGTCTCGAGCGACACGGGCTCCTGCGAAATCTTCTGGATCTCGCGGACACGGTCGGCGCTCATGTCCATCTCGGCACCGATCTCCTCGGGGGTCGGGTCGCGACCTAGGTCCTGGAGGAGCTGGCGCTGCACGCGAACGAGCTTGTTGATGGTCTCGACCATGTGCACAGGAATACGGATGGTACGGGCCTGGTCGGCAATAGCGCGCGTAATGGCCTGACGGATCCACCACGTGGCGTACGTGGAGAACTTGAAGCCCTTCTGGTAGTCGAACTTCTCGACGGCGCGGATCAGACCGAGGTTGCCCTCCTGGATCAGATCCAGGAACAGCATGCCACGGCCGACATAGCGTTTGGCGATGGAGACGACCAGACGCAGGTTTGCGCTGATGAGCGCCTGCTTAGCCTCAAGACCAACGTTCTCGATACGCGTAAGACGGCGCATCTCGGCGCGGGTGAGCTCGATCTCGCCTGCATCGGCAGCCTCGAGCTTCTCGGTGGCCTCGAGACCGGCCTCGATCTTCATGGCCAGATCGACCTCTTCAGATGCGGTCAGCAGGTCGACCTTACCGATCTCCTTGAGGTACATACGAACCGGGTCGCCGGTCAGCATCACCGTAGAGGCATCGATGCCGCGCACGCGCGAGCGCGAACGGGACGTGCGCACGGTGCGCTTCTTCTTACTCTTGGAAGAGCCCATCTCGGCATCGGCCTGGCGGGCCATCTTAAGCTCGTGATCGTCAAGCGAGCCGGAATCGTGCTCGTCATCGTCGAAATCGTCGGTATCGTTATCGTCATCGTCGACGTCCATCGGGGCGTCGTCGTTTCCGCTCGCGGAGATAATCTGGATGCCGCTGTTGCGCAGCGCGGAATACACCGCGTTGAGCTGCTCATCGGAGACATCGATATCCTTCAGGGCGACCTGAATCTCGTCCTCGGTTACCGAAGTCCTGTTTGAGCCATTGCCCATGAGCTTTGCAACGTAGGATTCCAGCCCAGTACCCGTGCTCTCAGTCTTTTTTGGCACAGATTCTCCCTTCATAGTCCACAGGACTCAATACTTTAGCACACACATTGACGTCTATACCCAAAAAGAGGGCTGGATATAGGCGAGAATACGCTGGTTGACCACAACATCTAGGCTTGTTCGGTGCCTGCGGCCTCCAGGCCAATCAAACGGAACGGGTCCGCCACGCCGCCGATTGACTTTTGCAGTTCGCGCTGACGCTGCGAATCCTGCGCGGCCTGCATGGTTAGCGCGCGACGGGCCTCATCATCGAGCGAACGGTCCTGGCGCAGCTTGGCCTGTGCGGCACGCATGCGGCGTTTGATGGTGTAGAGCTCGAGCGTATCGAGCATAAACACGATGTTCGTCTCGGTGGGGTGCTTGCTCGTCGCCGAGATGCGCCCGGCACTCACAAGCGTTGCCGCCTCGGGACACACCGAGCGCGCCGCATCCATGCAGGCTGCAGGATCGGTTCCCGGTGGCGTTGCCAGAACGGCCCATGCGATGGACTCGTGGCGTGGGTCAACCCACTCGATGGAGCAGATGCGATCGGCATACGTGCGGAACAGGTCGGGGTAGCTCGTGAGCATGGTCAGCAGTTCACGCTCCCCCGCCAAGGACTTGCGTTCAAGATCGGTAAGAACCATCGGCGCCGCCGTAGCCGGTGCGTCCGAACCATCAGGCACAGGAACAGAGCCCATACCATCAGGCACATCGATCGGCGGCAGGTCGTCGACAACCTCCACGGGCGCGGCATCGTAGGCATCGAGCGGGACGTAGTCGTACGGCTCTTCTTCGACCGGCGCGGACACCGGCGGCGTCGCGCCCGATGCCCAAGCACCGCGACCGGCATCGCGAGAACCCGACGCCCGACCGCCCGCGCTACCGGACCGCTCAGCCTGTGCCCGCTGGCGCTCATAGTTCTGCTCACGACGGCGTTCCGCATCTTCGCGCTTGGCGACATCACGAAACACACGGCCCGAGCTCGCACGCACGGTCTCCAGATCCAAACCCAGCAGATCGGCAATCTGGATAAAGTACGTGTCGATCATATAGCTGTCGCGCAGCGGATAGATAAGCGTCAGCGCATCTTCCAGCGCCTTTGCGCGACCGCCCGGCGTGGTGATGTCGCTCGACTCCTGCAGCGAACGGTACACAAAGTCCATGAGGGGCTCGGCGGCGTCAATGCGTTTCTGCAGCTCCTGGCCGCCGCGCGCCGTAATAAACTCCATGGGGTCGTTGCCGTCGGGCAGTACCACGCAGCGCAGGTCCATCGAATCCTGCTCGATAAACTGAATCGCGCGGCGGGCGGCCTTCTGGCCCGCGGCATCGCCATCGAACATATACACGATGCGCTTGGCAAAGCGAGTGAGCGTCTTGACGTGATGCTCCGTGAGCGCGGTGCCCAGCGTGGCGACAACGTTTTTAATCCCCGCCTCCCAGCAGGCGATGCAATCGGTATAGCCCTCCACCACGA
>CAVKNR010000216.1:0-2746 GCA_963657575.1 Sodaliphilus sp. | reverse complement strand
ATCTCGGCGATGCTCGTCACGCTGGGCGTGGTGTACGGCGATATCGGCACCAGCCCTATGTATGTAACCAAGGCGCTCGTTGCCGGCAACGGCGGCATCGGAAGCGTGACGGAGGAGTTCGTGCTTGGCGCGCTCTCCCTTGTCGTGTGGACGGTCACGCTGCTGACCACCATCAAGTATGTGCTCATCTCGCTGCGTGCCGATAACCATGGCGAGGGCGGCATCTTTGCCCTGTACAGCCTGGTCAAGCGCTGTGGCAAGTGGCTTATCATCCCCGCCATGCTGGGTGGCGCCGCGCTGCTCGCCGACGGCATCCTGACGCCGGCCGTTACCGTTACCACGGCCATCGAGGGCCTGCGCACCATCCCGTCGGTCCATGCCGTGCTGGGCGATGACCAGGGCCGCGTCGTCGCCATTACGCTCGCCATCATCATCGTGCTCTTCTTGGTACAGCGCATCGGTACGGCCAAGATCGGTCACGCCTTTGGCCCCATCATGACGCTGTGGTTCCTGTTCCTGGGCGGCACGGGTCTGTTCTTTGTCTTCCAGCACCCCGCCGTGCTGCTGTGCCTCAACCCGGTGCGCGGCATCGCCTTTTTGCTGAGCCCCAACAACCACGCGGGCATCATGATTCTGGGCAGCTGCTTCCTCGCCACCACCGGTGCCGAGGCGCTCTACTCCGACATGGGCCATGTGGGTCGCGGCAACATCTACGCCACCTGGCCGTTCGTTAAGTGCTGCCTGCTGCTGTCCTACATGGGCCAGGGTGCTTGGCTTATGAACAACGCTGCCAACCCCGAGCTCATGGGCATTGCCGACCTCAACCCGTTCTACCAGATGCTCGCCCCGGGCCTGCGCCCGTTTGCCGTCGGCCTTTCCACCGTCGCGGCCATCATCGCCTCGCAGGCGCTCATCACCGGCGCATTCTCGCTGGTGTCCGAGGCCAGCCGTCTGGACCTCATGCCGCACATGCAGGTCTTCTACCCTGCCGAGACCAAGGGCCAGCTCTACATCCCCATGGTCAACAACGTCATGCTTGTCGGCTGCGTCATCGTGGTGCTGCTGTTCCAGAACTCGGCGCATATGGAAGCCGCCTACGGCCTTGCCATTACGCTGACTATGATGTGCACCACGCTGCTGCTCTTCTTCTACCTGCATGAGGAGCGCAAGCTCAAGGTTGCTCCGTGGATCTTCGCGGCCTTCTTCCTTTTGCTCGAAGGCTTCTTCTTCGTGAGCTCGCTCACCAAGTTCTTCCACGGCGGCTACTTCACCATCCTCATGGCCGCGCTCATCATGGGCATTATGGTGTGCTGGTACAACGGCACGGCGGTCGAGCAGCGCCAGTTTACGCTGCTGCCGCTGCGCAGCTACCTGCCGCAGCTCAAGCGCCTGCGCGACGACGACCGTTACGAGCGCATGAGCGACAACGTCGTGTACCTGACCAAGGACACCCATACCGACTACATCGACCGCGATATCGTCTACTCGATCTTGGACAAGCATCCCAAGCGCGCCCGCGCCTGGTGGTTCGTGAATGTCGAGACCATGGACGAGCCGCATACCTTTGCCTATTCGGTCGAGACGTTCGGCACCGACTACGTGTTCCGCGTGCATCTGTACCTGGGCTACAAGATTAACCAACGCGTCAATGCCTACCTGCGTCAGGTTGTTCAGGACCTGGCTGCCACCGGCGAGCTGCCGCCGCAGACGCATGACTACTCGGTCTACAAGGATCCGGGTAACATCGGCACGTTCAAGTTCGTCCTGATCCGTAAGCTTCTGGCGCCCGAAAGCGATGTGGAGCCCAGCGAGCGTACGGCCATCACGCTCAAGTACATCATCCGCCGCGCCGCCGGCACGCCCGCACGCTGGTACGGCCTGGAGAACTCCAACGTGAGCTTTGAGTACGTGCCGCTGTTCACCAAGTTCAAGGCCGTGAACAAGATGCAGCGCTTGGCCCCCAACGAGCGGCCGTAGTCGACGCTCGAGATTTGTCTACGAACGGGCGGGCTTGTAATGACGGGGATTGAGTCCTGGGAGGAAACCATGGATGCAAAGGTGCTTGACGGTTGCGATCTTGCTGCCGACCTGGTGCGTGAAGCGCGCGTCGACGCCGCCGAAGATCGGTTCTTTACGAATCGTGCCAACATGGACATGGCCGACCGTGTGATCTCGATCGTGGTGACGGTGTTTGCCGTGGCGTGCGTTTGCGCGCTGCTCGCGCACGTGCTGTTTGTCTAACGGTCGCAGGCTGCAAAGGCTATACACTTGGAACCACCACAAGGGGAAACCACCACAAAGGTGCCTGTCCCCTTTGTGGTGGTTTTTGTTTTTGAGAGAGGGGCGGGGCGCTAATGGACGTCCGTACGGACGGCGATATTGCCGATAGCTTTTGGTGGCGGCGCACAACGCTGACGCGCCGCACTCCTCTGTATGACGCCTGCGTATCGGTGGGGCTGCTGGTCGCGGCGACGATTGTGGGCGCGCTGCTCGACCATCCGGGTCTCGCGCCGAGCATCATGATCGTCTATGTGTTCGCCGTTCAGCTGTGCGCATTCTTTACCTGGAGTCGCCTGTATTGCTTGCTGAGCTCGGCTGCCGCCGTGGCGCTCTACAACTTCTTGTTTGTCGACCCGCGCTACTCGCTGTCGCTTATCGACCGCGGCTATCCCGGCATGTTCTTCATCATGTTCGTGGTCTCGCTTGTGTCGAGCTCGATTGCGTTGGCCCTGCGCCGCGCCTTGGC